>NZ_JACSKD010000002.1:300000-518796 GCF_018617455.1 Exiguobacterium sp. s22 | reverse complement strand
ACGAACCCGACCTTCGGCAGACGGACCTTGCCCGCCTCGATGCGGATCGTGCCATGCTGGTTGTTCGTCGTGTAGGAGGCGCGCGACCGTCGTCTCGATTTGAAGTTCGGGAAGCCGCCCGTCCCGGCGAAGAATTTCGCGAACGCAGTGTCGAGGTTCAGCTTCGCGTTCGCGAGCGCGAGGCTGTCCGCCTCGGCGAGGAATGGGAACAGGGGCTTGTAGGAGGCGGGTGTCGCCGGTTTCTGTCTCGTTCCGCTCCCCGCCTTCGCCTCCTCGCGGATGGCGATGCGGTCCTCGAGCAGTTTGTTGTAGATGAACCGGGCGCAGCCGATCGTCTTGATGAGGAACTCAGCCTGTGCCGGCGTCGGGTGGAGCCTGTATGTATAGCCCTTCAGCATGTCTGTCCCTCCTCCCTCCAGCAGATCGTGATGTGTCTTCCTCATCCGATACCCGCGGAGGGGGAGGGAGAATCTGACGGAATCACGAACTTTTGTTCGTCATATCTGTCATAGGGAGATAAGACTTTCGGACCGGGCGATTCATCTCCCACCTACGCCGGGCTTCGCCCCGAGACGCTTAGAGAAGGGAGAATTTTCGCCTACTTTTGTTAAAATTCACGTAAATCGTATGTTCGTTCAAAACCTAGTCGATTAAACTAGAACTATGAAGGGGATGGTTTTATGGAAAAGAAGCTTGCAGTCATTGATATTGGCTCCAACTCAATTCGAAATGTCATTTTTGAAGTGAATGATGAAGGACAATACTTTGAGCGCTTGAACGTAAAGGAGGTTGCCCGGTTATCGAGTCATATTGATGATTCGAATGAAATGACAGACGAGGGGATTGATTCACTGATCCATACACTACGTCATTTTAAAGAACTGAACGAATATCATGTGGTAACCGAGGTCATCCCGGTTGCGACGGCTGCCATTCGAAACGCGAATAACTCGGACGACATTCTTCAAAG
This sequence comes from Exiguobacterium sp. s22, assembly GCF_018617455.1. Lineage (GTDB taxonomy): Bacteria > Bacillota > Bacilli > Exiguobacteriales > Exiguobacteriaceae > Exiguobacterium. The sequence continues at coordinate 517,826 of NZ_JACSKD010000002.1, read as the reverse complement.
CGTGAAACAAGCAACTGGAATGACGATTCGCTTACTGAGTGATTATGAAGAAGCCTTTTACGGCTACTCCGCCATCGTCAACTCTACCTACGTGGAGGACGGTTACTCCGTTGATATTGGCGGGGGGTCGATGGAGGTCACCTATTTCCAAAACCGAGAACTCGTCTTTTATCACAGCTTTCCATTTGGTGCCGTGACGTTGACGAAGGAATTTATGAAAGATGAGACAATGACGAAAGATGAACGAAAGGCGCTCACTTCCTACTTAAAGAAAGCATTTAAAGAAATTGAATGGCTAGAACCACATGGTGTCCCTCTTGTCGGTGTCGGCGGAACGGCTCGTAACTTAGTACGTGTCGAGCAGACCCTATCAAACTTCCCACTTGAAGGAATTCATCAATACACGATTTCTGCTGATCAACTCGAAGAAGTCGTAGACGAACTCGTCGGCATGTCGAGTAAACAACTCGGACGGTTGGATGGTCTCTCAAAAGACCGCATCGATATCATCGCCCCTGCCGTCACAGCAATCGGCGAGCTCGCAAACTATTTAAAAGTACCCGAGTTCACGATGAGCAATAACGGACTGCGGGAGGGTCTCTTTTATGAGAATTATTTAGAGGAGCACGACAAGGTCCGTTTTGCCGATGTGAAAGAGGAGAGTTTTCGTCACTTTGAAAAACAATATGATGTGAACCCTACGCGTCATCAACATTTGATTCATTTGGCACGTCAACTGTACACAGGATTGATTGAAGAAAAAGCGATTAAACCAAAACCGTTTGAACCAGGTCTCCTTGAAGGTGCCTGTCGTCTTGCATACGTCGGGGAATATATCGACCATAACAATAAGAGTGATCATACGTTTCATCTGATCACCACGAATGATTTTAAAGGGTTGAACAATGAAGATCGGCTCGCACTTGCCCTTGTCACATCCTTTAAATCGAAACGAGTGTTAGAACAACACATCGAGGCCTTTCCAAAGTGGTTTGATCAAAAGCTGTTAAAGAGTCTCGAATTACTCGGTTCAATCGTCAAGCTCGTCGATGCCCTCGATTTGACAGAACGACAAATCATAACCGATCTTCACGTATCAAGTTCAAAGGATGGGATCACAATCACACTTGATACGAACGGGTCTGCCCGCTTCGAGTTGCAACGAAGTACCAGACATAAAAAACATTTAGAGCGCGCGATTGATCAATCGATAGAGATTGTCTTGAGCGAGGAGGAATAAACATGTCCGATTATACGTACGATCATTTCAACAATCGTGAACTTAGCTGGCTCGACTTCAATGCACGCGTTCTTGAAGAAGCGATGGACGAGCGAAACCCACTCATGGAACGCTTAAAATTTCTAGCTATCTTTAGTTCGAACCTCGATGAGTTTTATATGGTACGTGTCGGTGGATTAAAGGACGAGGTGCTCGCCGGATTCAACCGACCAGAGGACAAGACGGGATTGACGCCAAAACAACAAATCAAAGCCATTACGATGCGCGCCCAAGAACTCGTCGAGACACAATACGCGACTTACAAAAAAATCACGAAGCACCTTTCAAACCAAAATGTCCGCTTTTTGCGGACAAAGCATTTGAACAAGCAACAAATGGAATTCGTGAAAGAATATTTTCGGACGCATGTTTTTCCTGTCTTAACTCCCATTGCGGTCGATGCCTATCGCCCATTTCCGATGCTCTTATCTAAATCATTAAATATCGCTGTTGAAATCGCTTCAAAAGATGAAGGAAAAAAGCGACTTGCCCTCGTTCAAGTACCATCCGTACTTCCTCGTTATTTAGAACTTCCGACCGACGTAGAAGAGCATACGGATTTAATCCTACTTGAAGATTTGATTATTCAATTTATCGACTCCCTATTCAAAGGATTCGTGGTCGAATCGACAATGCCGTTTCGAATCACGCGCAATGCTGACATGCCGTTTCATGAGGAGGGCAGTCGTGACGTATTGAAGCAAATTGAAAAAGAGTTAAAAAAACGCCGCTATGGTGTTGCGATCCGACTTGAAGTTCAGCAACGTTCGTTACGGAAAGAACTATTGTTTATGCTTCAAGACGTGCTTGATTTGCATGACCGAGATATCTTCATCGTCGATGGTCCGATCGATTTGACATTCCTGTTTGGTGTTTATAGTCAAATCGGGATGGAATATGATGAAATGATCAATGAAACGCTCATTCCATTCATCCCAGAAGGTCTCGAGTCAGGAAAAGATTTATTCCAAAGTATCGCGAAACAGGACTATCTACTTCATCATCCGTATCACTCGTTTGATCCAATTGTCCGATTCATCGCTCAAGCGGCAAAAGATCCGAACGTATTAGCGATTAAACAGACACTCTATCGTGTGTCTGGAGACTCTCCCATCATCAAAGCGTTGACCGATGCAGCCGAGAGTGGGAAGCAAGTGACCGTGCTCGTCGAACTGAAAGCACGGTTTGATGAAGAGAAAAATATTCAATGGGCAAAACAACTTGAAAAAGCCGGAGCCCACGTCATTTACGGTTATAAAGAACTGAAAACACATTCTAAAATCACACTCGTCGTCCGTATTTTAGAAGGCGGGGTACTGCAACGTTTCGTCCACCTAGGAACGGGCAACTATAACGACTCTACGGCAAAACTGTACACGGATATCGGGCTTCTTACAACCAATGAGGAACTAGCGGAAGACGCTACGAATTTTTTCAACTGGTTGTCCGGGTACGGCGAAAGACCATCTTGGCATCAGTTCGAAACGTCTCCTGACGATATGAAAGACTTTTTCCTTAATAAAATTGAAGAAGAAATCAAGTTACATGAAAAATACGGGAATGGTCGGATCGTTGCAAAAATGAATTCAATTACGGATCGTTCCATCATCACAAAATTGTACGATGCCTCATCCGCAGGCGTGAAGATTGATTTGATCATACGCGGTATCTGTTGCCTCCGACCTGGAATTAAAGGAGTCTCTGAAAACATTCAAGTGATCTCGATTATCGACCGATATCTCGAACACTCCAGAATCTTCTACTTCTATCAAAATGGAAAAGAAGACTTATACTGCTCCTCGGCGGACTGGATGACTCGAAACATGAAAAAACGAATTGAAATTCTATTCCCCATCCTCAATACGTCACACAAATCGTATATTAAAGACATGCTTGCACTTCAGCTTGTTGATAATGTCAAAGCGAGAAAGCAGCGGTCTGACGGTCACTATGTCTATGTGAAGCGAGAGAACAATGCGGAAGAAATCCAGTCTCAAATTGTCATCCATCAATATACAGGAGGTCGCTGGAATAACATTCCGAGCGTGTTCGAACGAGAACCTTCGAATTGGGCAGAACGTGAAGTTTTACGATTGCGAGCAGAAAACGAGAAAATGACAGATGACTGATGTTAGACTTCTCAAATGAAGGTAGTCATTGTATAATAAATTCGGTTATATCATGATAAAGCGCTTTCATTTATAGAGACGGAGGAATTTTATATGCAAGAGATTCTATTATCATTACTCGCAGGTCTGATTTGCGGTGCCATTTTCACTGCACTCAAATTACCATTACCGGCCCCACCGGTGTTACCAGGTGTCGTAGGAATCTTCGGGGTTTTCCTCGGGATGAAAGTTTATCAATTCGTGGTGGCGAACTGGCCATTCTAAAAAAACGATGCCCGAGGCATCGTTTTTTAGTCTAACGTATGAATGGCTTTATGACAGGTTGGACATACCAAAATTCCATGATCATCTTCTACGTGATATTCCATCAGTTTGTATGCACCGTTTCCATACCGTTCAAATAAATCGATACCACATACCGTGCACGTTGTTGAGGTCGCATTCGGCGCAATAAGCCTTTCACGAAACAAATGCGCCTCATATGTCTCTTTCGTCCATTTAGATGACGGTACATGATAACCATCCATCCATTTCTTCCGAATCGACTCGTAGGATTCATCTGCCCCATACATCCCCACCTGTAATAGCGGATGATGAAAATGAAGTTGAATTAAGTCTACGAGGCTATACATCGCGACCTCTTCTTTCTCCAGACCGATCCAATACGGATCGTCGGGTCGTTCAATCCTTTCCTCTAGCAGTACTTCAGCCTCCGCCACAATACCATGCCCTAACACTTCGATGAATGCCGTCGGTGTCGTTACCGAACCTTTCACATAAACGGGACTCTGTTCAAGAAAATATGTCGGAAAGGCGTTCCATACATCATATCGATTTGGATCAACCTGTAGAATCGTCATCGTTTATTGATGGGCAAGCGTGAAGCGTTCACGCCATTCAGGATCAAATTGATTCGCTCGGAACATTTCGATCTCTTGTTTGTATGGGGCGACTTTTGTTTTTTCACTAATCGGGATATACGGCGTCTCTAAAATTTTCGGCAGATGCGCGAATGCCTCATGATGAATAATACGATTTAGCGTATCAAATCCAATCTCTCCGTACCCGATGTTTTCATGACGGTCTTTTTTTGCACCGCGCACGTTCTTCGAATCATTCACATGAATGACACCGAGACGATCGAGTCCGACGATGCGATCGAATTCTTCGATGACGCCGTCTAAATTACCGACCAAATCATATCCCGCATCATGGACGTGGCACGTATCAAAGCAAACAGACAAGCGATCGTTGTGCGTCACACCTTCAATAATGGTTGCCAGTTCCTCAAACGTCTTCCCAAGTTCACTGCCTTTCCCAGCCATCGTTTCGAGTGCGATCTTCACTTGTTCGTCTCCCGTTAACACTTCATTGAGGCCTTCGATGATTCGAGCGAGACCGACCTCTTCCCCGGCACCGACATGAGCACCTGGGTGAAGGACAACGTGTCGTGCGACTTGAAGTGCTTCAGCCCGTTTTAATTCCTGTGTTAAAAAAGACACAGCCAATTCGAATGTCTCGGGTTTTGTCGTATTGCCAAGGTTAATAATATACGGAGCATGGACGACAATCTCTTCGATGTCATGTGCCGCCATATGTTTGAGTGCTGCCTCGATATTTAAGTCTTCGATCGGTTTACGTCGTGTATTTTGAGGAGCTCCTGTATATACCATCATCGTGTTTGCACCATAAGAAACAGCCTCTTCACTACCTGCAAGTAACATCTTTTTTCCGGATACCGAAACGTGTGAACCTATTTTTAACATCATCATCTTCCCTTCATTTTCTTCTCTCTTTAGTTTACACAAAAAGAAGAACCGACTCCAAGAAGTCGATTCTCTCAAAAAATTAACGTTTGTTTTTCTTACGTGCAGCTCGACGATCGGAACGTTGTTGTTGCATATGCTCACGTGAAGCCGTTTCTTTTAACTTGTACTTAAATTTCTTTTTATAGCCAGGCTTCACTTTTTTCTTCGCCTTCTTGATTTCACCGGCCATGCGACTGTGTGCCGTATGCGAGACTTTCATCTTCCGGTCTGTTTGACGACGACGACGTGTTTTTATCGGTTGAATCGAACCGTTGCGCAAATCGACGTGTGTGAATTCAAACCCACGTTCTTCGAGACGGTTAATCGGTCCATTTTCATGGTCCTCGTATAACGTATACGCTTCACCTGACGCACCTGCACGGCCCGTACGACCGACTCGGTGCGTATAGAAATCAAGGTCTTTCGGGATGCCGTGGTTGATGACATGAGACACACCAGAGATATCAATTCCGCGTGCCGCCAAGTCAGTGGCAATCACGTATTGGTATTTCGCGTCGTTAATATCTTTAATCGCTTGTTTGCGGCGACGTGCCTGCATATCTCCGTGCAATGTACCGACGTTAAGTCCGGCCTCACGGAACGATGTCTCTAACTCATCCGCTTCTTGCTTCGTGTTTGTGAAGACGAGACAAACGAACGGATTGATTGCTTTCGCTATTTCGACAGTCAATTCCTTGCGATCACGGTGACGTACCGGGATGACATGGTGCTTGATTTTTGGTGCGACACGATGCTCCGGGCTTGCTTCTGCAAAACGTGGATCATGAAGATATTTCTTCAAGAATGGTTCGAGCTTCTCAGGGATTGTTGCTGAGAAGACCATTGTTTGCAGTTTTTCCGGAAGTGCTTGCGCGATGCGATCCACTTCAGGCAAGAATCCCATATCGAGCATTTGGTCGGCTTCATCGACGACGAAATGACTCACTTTATGAGGGAATAATGCTTGTGCCTTCATCAAGTCAAGAATTCGTCCCGGCGTCCCGATGATGATTTGTGGCGGATTTTTCATCTTATCAATTTGACGTTCACGGTCTGTTCCCCCGACAATTAAACTTGATTTAATATACTCCGGGTTCTTAATCAAAATTGATTTCAATTCTTCGTGAATTTGCCAAGCAAGTTCGCGTGTCGGTGCGACAACGATTGCCTGGACGGATTCTTCTTCTGGGTTGATCGCTTCAACGATCGGCAACAAGAATGCGAGTGTTTTCCCCGTTCCTGTTTGTGATTTTCCAATAATATCTCGACCATTCAAAGCAGCCGGAATGATCCGTGCTTGTATATCGGTCGGTTTCGTGATGCGTTTTTCTGTTAACGCATCAATCATAAACGGTAGCAATTTGAACTGTTGGAAGCTGTTCAATCGATACACCTCCTGTTTCTTTCCACTTTTCCTAGCATAGCGGAATCAAATCATTTGTCAATCAATCTTTTGCCACACCTTCATATAAATAACTCGATGAATAGTAGTGTTTGGCAATTTTCTTTCCATTTAAATGCTGTTCGAGCGCCTTGAAGCCGACTTCCATCATCTCGTTCGGTGACTGAACGACGGTCGCATTCACTTTCCCGTTTTGAATGAGCGGATAAATGTCTGAAACCCCATCAACCGACACAATCGTTTTATCTGTTAGACCATGGCTTTCTAAAGCGCGAACGACGCCGAACGTATTATCATCATTATGCGAAAACACCGCATCAAATGGAATCTTCTCTTCTAACCAACGTGACATTTCAATCTCTGCTTGAAACGTATCATAATTTCCGGTAATCGACGCGATAATTTGAAAGTCCTCTGCATGTTCTTTCTCATACTCTCGGATCCCTAAACTACGGTCCATAGTGGAACGAACTTTTGGGGTCCCACTCACTTCTACTACACGAATTGGTCGATCTAGGTTTTTATATTTTGCGGCAATCTGTTCGGCTGCCATCCGTCCGATATCCACATTGTCCGATACGACCGATGTCAGGACACTCGGATGATCAATCATGCGATCAATCGCAATGATTGGAATGTTTTTACTTTTCGCACGTTCCAATGATGGTTGGATGAACGTATCATCGAGTGTCGTTAAAAAAATTGCCTCGACCCCACGGTCAATCAATGAATCTAGTTTCTCTTTCTCTAAGACGCGAGAATCTTCACTCGTTGTCGGAATCGGGATAAATCCCTTTTGGTTGGCAGTGTGCACGAACGAATCTAATAGTTTGTTGGCATGTTCGTGTTTATCACTAACGAACACAAAGCCCACTTCTTTTTCGGTAGCTTTTTGCTCAGGGAGTTGAATCGATGTGATGAGAAGAATCGTCATCGCCCAAACGATCGGCAACCAGAGCCAATAATGTTTGAGTCCTTTCATGACGGGTGTCTCCTTGGAATCTTGATTAAGATGGCGGTACCTTTACCTAACACACTATCAATTTCCATCGCACCGTTCACACTCTTCAAATACTCTTGGATCATGTAAATACCAAGACCATTCCCTTTCTCTTTTGTCGTTTTAAATGCAGAACCGATTGTTTCAAGTTGATTCTCACTCATCCCGATTCCATTATCTTCTATTAGGAAACGATATTCCTGTTCGGTAAAGAGGACGGTGACGACTACACTTCCCTCTGCACCTTTTGATTCGACCGCATCGACCGCATTTTTAAACAGATTGTAGATAATTTGAACGAGCATATCAAACGATGCATAAAATGCTGGCATGTCGTTCGGTACAAGTAATTCCCATTTCGTCGGACGTTTATAACATTCCGCATCCATTAAAAATTCAAGTCGCTTCGTGAACTCTATCATGTCAATCCATGTTTCATATTTTCCGGCCTGATCGGGTTTAGCGAGCGTCAACATGGTCGTAATCAAATCGTTTGCCCGCTCCAACTCTTTGATGGCAACCTTCACCATCTCTTCATCACTCTGCCCTGCTCGCACCATTTGTAACGTGATGTGTACGGGTGTAAGCGGGTTACGAATTTCATGAGCAATCCCCGCGGCCAACTGTCCGAGAGAGGCTAACTTTTCTTGGTGTAAAATCAGCTGTTGTTGACTTAGTTGTTCCCGTCGTGACGTCTCCATTCGCTGGGCATAATCATTATACGTGTCGAGTAACGTTTCCACTTCTTTTGAACCCGTTCGTTCTAACGAAATGGTGCCGAGTGATTGTTGCTTTTTGATTTGGTTGACCAACTCGACAAGCGGACTCGTCAACGTACGAGACAACAACAGTCCTACTAGGATACTTAAAAAAAACGTAACGAGGGCAATCATCAGGTACTGCCAACGTGTATCATATACCGTCTCATACACTGAGTCGTTCTGATGCTTAGCGAGCATGCTCCATCCGCTCACTCGAGCATCGGGTTCATACATTAACGTGTCTTCATCCGTACTCAAAATCGTTCGTGAACTTCTACCTAACACGTTATCAATGACTTCTCGTGACACACGGCGTTCTGCATCCGTGACCAAGTTAAAGGAAGTCGTCAACACTTCACCTTGTTCGTCTAATAAGTAAAGAATCATATCATCATTCGCTGACTCTAATGATCTGCGATACAAGTCGGAGTTTAAGACGCTGACACTCCCACCGAATATCCCGATTGGTTGATTGTTTTCAATGACGGGAACGTATAAAAAGGTCCCCATATCTCCACTGATCATCACGGGATCACTCATATATAACTCTTTTCCACTGGCGGTTAACACTTCTTTAAACTTCGAATCCCGCTTGATCGCATAGGAAGGAACCTGTCGTTCCGAATACCATTTGAACGAATCTCGTTTCAAATCATAATAGAAAATGGATGTGAAGCTTGTCCGCTGATTCAAATATCCTGTTTTGATGCGTTCTTCAATCAATGACTCATTTCCGACGTAGGCACCCAGATAAACCAAATCTTCATACAGTTTTCCAAGTCGAGATTCGACATTTTCAATACTGTCGTCGATTGCGTAATCAAATTGCTCTTTTGCCAACTCTTCTGCTCGAGACACCGTGACGCGGTCAGCAGAAAAGGCAAGCGACGAAATGACGAGTGCTAAAATGATAATGATAATAAATGTGATTTGGAAAAAGTATGATTTTTTCAGTTCACGTAATGATTTCATACGACTCACGGCGTCCCTCCTCTCTAACCTAAAAATTATAGCATGAATACACGCAAATCTTTTCGTAATTTCGAAACAATGTTAGACTAATATGTATGAAAGCACTTCGAAAGGAGCCTTCGTCTTCATATGAAAGTTAAAAAAATTAGTCCTCGCGGATATTGTTATGGTGTCGTCGATGCCATGAAACTTGCAAATGAGGCAGTCGCAAATCCAGATTTGCCACGCCCGATTCATATACTTGGAATGATTGTCCACAACCGTCACGTTACGCAGGCGTTTGAGGATCTTGGTGTCAAAACTGTGGATGGAGAAGATCGCATGCAAGCGCTCGAAACGATCGACCGTGGAACGGTCGTCTTCACGGCACACGGAATCTCACCACTCGTTCGGAAACGGGCGATTGAAAAAGGATTGACGATTGTCGATGCGTCTTGTCCAGACGTCCTTGTGACTCACGATTTAATTCGTGAAAAAACGGCAGAAGGATATGATGTCATCTATATCGGAAAACATGGGCATCCTGAGCCTGAAGGGGCGATCGGGGTCGCACCGGACCACGTCCATTTAATTCAATACGAACACGAAATCGACCAATTGCCGAGCCGGTTGTTTGACCGGAAAATTCTCGTGACGAACCAGACGACGATGAGTCAATGGGACGTCTCCGCATTGATAGAAACGATTCAGGCTCGTTACCCACACGTGGAAGTGCATAATGAAATCTGTAATGCGACACAGGTCAGACAAGAAGCTGTCGCTGAACAAGCAGGCGACTGCGAATTGTTGATCGTCGTCGGCGACCCTAAATCAAACAACTCGAATCGCCTGGCACAAGTTTCAAAGGAGATTGCCGGAACGAATGCATATCGCATCGGTGACTTGAGCGAGCTCGACTTGAACTGGCTCGAAGGTGTAGAGACTGTTGCCGTGACATCCGGTGCATCCACACCAACTCCAATCACGAAAAAAGTCATCGACTTCTTGTCACAGTATGACCCGAATGATTTGAGTACTCACGACAAAACACCATTCCTTGAACTTCGGAGCATCTTGCCGAAAGTAAAAGCATTGCGTAAGTGAAGCAATCCCCCATTCTCTCAGAGGATGGGGGATTTTTACATGTCATCTGAACTGAAACGGGTTCGTATTCGACTCTGAAATGAGTAAGTCGACATCGATTTTCGCCTGTTCAAACTTTCTCGAGAGCACATCGATGACCCCTTGCTTCATCACACTTTCGACATGATGACCCGGATCGACAACGGCAAGTCCTAATGCCATCGCATCATGCGCCACGTGGAAGTATAGGTCCCCTGTCACGTAGGCATCCGCTCCTTTAAAGTGTGCAGTCGATACATACTTATTCCCGTCTCCGCCAAGGACCGCCACTTTCTCAATCAGCCGTTCCGGATTTCCAACGACGCGTACGCCCTCGACATTGAAAGATGTCTTCACAAGCGCAGCAAACTGTTCAAGCGTCATAGGTTGTTCTAGTCGTCCGATTCGCCCTAATCCAAATACGTGCCCTTCTATCTCATCTCGAATCAAGTCGTATGCTACTTCTTCATACGGATGAGCATCTTGCATCGCTCGTAAAACTCGCTTCTTCTGACTCTCTCGAACGACCGTCTCGATTCTCACTTCGCTCACTTGTTCTGTTTCATGCGGTCTTCCAATGAACGGTGTCGTTCCTTCAAGCGGAGTGAACTGTCCCGTGCCAGCAACACGGAACTGACAATCCGCATAGTCTCCGATGTGTCCGGCGCCAGCTTTACCTAATGCACGTGACACGTCTTCTGCATGTGACTCCGGAACAAATACGGATAATTTATAAACCGGTTCTTCATACGTCGGAACGAGTACGTTTATGTCGTGCAATCCGATTGCTTCACTCATCCAATCATTCACGCCACCCTCACAGACATCTAGGTTCGTATGCGCCACGTAGACCGCGATATCATGCTGAATACATTTCATCGTGATTTTCCCTGCCGTCGAGCGGTCATTCACCTGAGATAACGGACTAAAGATAGGCGGATGATGGGCGATAATCAAATCCACCTTTTTCTCAATCGCTTCATCCACGACCGATTCAAGCACATCGAGCGTCACCATGATTCGTTTGACGTCTTTATTCAGCGACCCAATTTGCAACCCGATCTTATCTCCTTCGACTGCTAAATGTTTCGGTGCAAATTCTTCAAACAACTGGATCACATGATTTCCGTTCGCCATTATTGACTCACCTCTCTCATCTTGTCACGCATCCGTTTGAACTCATCTTGTTTTTGAATCAAGGCATCTGACTGATTCCCTTCCGCCATTTGACCAAGTACGTAATCCAACTTATCGGCTTCTCTGCTCCATTTTAGCTTGAACGCATCGGACCGCTCCTGCACCAAATAAGGACCGAATAAGAGTTGCCACGATTGTTCGTTTGGTTCTTCACTATAGATGGTTTCCGACCCTTTTTCACCAACGAGAATCTCATAAACCTTATCATTTTCTTCGACGATTGATTCTTCGATAAGGACATAGCCGTTCGCTAATAACCAGCTTCGCACATGTTGTCCATCGACATTCGGTTGAAGAATGAGTCGCTCCACCGCACCAAGCTTCTCTTTTCCTGCTTCGAGAATGGACCGAATCAAGCTGCCTCCCATTCCACAAATCGAGATACATGTCGCTTCATCCTCGCCTAGTACGGCTAGTCCGTCACCAAGACGCACGTCGATGACATCACGTGCCCCAATCAAGTCAACTTGAGCTTTTGCGGCCTCCATCGGTCCGACATTTACTTCACCTGCAATCCCCTTCTCAATGATTCCATGTTGATAGGCATAGCATGGGACATACGCATGATCTGATCCGATATCAGCGAGCACGCTTCCTTTAGGGATATAATCAACGACCTGCTTTAATCGGCGGTCTAACATGACACGTTCTTGCATACAAGACAACTCCTTTGTTCTACTTCTTCCTTAGCGTATCGAATTCTCCACACTTCGACAACAAAAAACGCACCCCGTCATGGAGTGCGTCACAGCTTATTGTTCAATCAACCAGTTCGCAAGTACTTCTGCTTCTTCAGCCGTTGCAAGACCTGCTGGCATTGCACCTTTACCATTTACAGCGATGTTTGCGATTTCTTCAGCTGAAAGGCGTTCACCGACACCAGTAAGTGCAGGACCGACGCCACCCTCAAGGTTTCCGCCGTGGCAACCTGTGCAACCTTTCGCTGCATACAATTCTTCTGGATTCATTTCAGTGACTGATGGACCTTCAGCCGCTTGTTGCGCCTGATTCACCCCAAAATACGATAATGATACCATGGCAATAATTGCGACGATTGCGATTGCCGCAAACGGTAACAATGGATTACGCATTGTAGTTCCCCCTCATGTTCATTCCAAATTTCTATCCAACACTATTTTACTCAAAAAATAATAAAGAAGGAAGGAAAATCACTCATTTTCCTCCCTTTCTTCTAAAACTTCACACTTTATTCAAATATGAACTTAATCGAGGAAGTCTTTCAAGCGTTTCGAACGACTTGGGTGACGTAATTTCCGGAGGGCTTTCGCCTCGATTTGACGAATCCGTTCACGGGTGACGCCGAACACTTTTCCTACTTCTTCTAGTGTGCGTGTACGACCATCGTCTAATCCGAAACGGAGACGAAGGACATTTTCCTCGCGGTCCGTCAACGTGTCCAATACGTCTTCTAATTGTTCTTTCAACAATTCGTAAGCTGCCGCATCTTGTGGTGCCATCGCATCTTGGTCTTCGATGAAATCACCGAGATGTGAATCGTCCTCTTCTCCAATTGGTGTTTCAAGAGATACAGGTTCTTGGGCAATCTTCAAAATCTCACGCACTTTTTCAGGTGTGAGTTCCATCTCTTTGGCAATCTCTTCAGGAGATGGTTCACGGCCGAGATCTTGAAGCAATTGGCGCTGCACACGAATGAGCTTGTTAATCGTTTCGACCATGTGCACCGGAATCCGAATTGTACGAGCTTGGTCGGCAATCGCACGTGTAATAGCCTGACGGATCCACCATGTGGCGTACGTCGAGAATTTGAACCCTTTCATGTAGTCAAATTTTTCGACCGCTTTGATGAGTCCCATGTTCCCTTCTTGAATCAAATCAAGGAAAAGCATTCCACGTCCGACATAACGTTTCGCAATCGAAACGACAAGACGTAGGTTCGCTTCTGCGAGACGCTTCTTCGCTTCTTCATCCCCTTGTTCGATTCGTTTAGCGAGCTCTGTCTCGTCTTTTGCACTGAGAAGATCGACGCGTCCGATTTCTTTCAAATACATGCGAACCGGATCGTTGATTTTAATACCAGGGGGTACCGATAAATCATTTAAATCGACTTCTTCATCTTCTTTTTTCGCAGGTGTTTCTTCTGCGTCCGCCGCATCCTCTGTGACGCGGATATCTTTCGCTTCTAAATCTTCGATGAAGTTATCGATGAAATCCGAATCCACCTCAAAGTGACTGAGGCGATCTTGGATTGCTTGCATTGAGACGACGCCTTTTTTCTTACCTAATTTCTCAAGCTCTTCTATGGCGTTAAATAAATCCTCTTTCTTCTTCTCTGCCATTTAGCAGTTCAACTCCTTCCAAACTTCATCCACGATCATCGTTCTCGAAGACGACGACTACGGGCAATCAATTCTTGTAGCTTGGACGCCTGGTCTACAATACTTTCGGCGTCTTGAGCGATTTCCCTTTTTGCACGCTCAATTTGACGTTGCTCCTCATAACTGTTTATGACCCGAATGTATTCGTCTAAAACCTCTTCAGACAGTTCATCCGGTCCAGCCATCAGTCGAATCTCCGCAAAGCGCATCGCATAGTCGGGGCGTTGATCGCAATAACGCTCCATAAACGGTAGCGTAACTTGATCAAATTCATCTTGCGTCATCGTGTCGGACACGATTTCATATAATGCCGAGCTCAACATACGATGAGTTTCATCCTGATAACCAAGACCCAAACGGTCACGTACAAAACGAACTTGTTCCGGCCCCGTCAACATCGCACGTAACAAGTACTTCTCTGCTTTCATCCAACGAGGCTCACCTGTTTTACTGGAACGTTTTCGTATCGGCTCCACAGGTTCCATCGCACGGGCGGGAGTTGACTCGCTTGACGGCGGACGAGGAATTCTCGAACGAAGCGTCTCTAGTGGAATATCAAACTCATCCGACAATTTTTTCACGTATAAATCTCTTCGAATCGAATCATTTGTCTTGCCGATCTCTTCAAGCATAGATTCAATAAAGCGAATGCGTTCTCCTTCTCGGTTCAGGTTTTTTCCTCGCCGATGCATCCGGTTCATAAAATCAAGGATGCTCAACTGCTCCGTCTCGACAAATTGTTGCCAATGAGTAGCTCCGTGTTGCCGAATATAATCATCCGGGTCCGTCTTTTCGGGTAATGGTAAAACTTGAACATCTAGTGGGGATGTCTCTAATAAACGAATGACTTTTTGTGTCGCCTCTTGTCCCGCATGGTCCCCGTCATAGCAGATGATCACCTCTTCTACGATTCGGGATAAGGCCCTTGCGTGTTGTGGGGAGAACGCAGTACCAAGTGAGGCCACGACCTCTTGAGTCCCGGCTTGAGCAACTTGTAACACGTCCACGTTCCCTTCCACGAGGAAGACACGTTTTTTCTTACGCATCGTCGCCCGGGCTTGAGAGAATCCAAATAATAATTCACTCTTATTGAATAATGGCGTTTCAGCCGTATTCACGTATTTAGGTTGTCTGTCATCAATCGCGCGTCCACTGAAGCCAACGATGGTGCCGTCTCGATCCGCAATCGGAAAGACGACCCGTCCTTCAAATCGGTCAAAATATTCACCGGACTTCGACTTTGAAATCAAACCCGCTTCAACCATCACTTCTAAGTCAAACCCGCGCCGCTCCAACAACTCGACAGTAAAGCGTCGTTGGTCTGGGGCAAACCCAATTTTGTATTGCGCCATCGTATCTTCAGACAGATCCCGATTTCGCAAGTACGATAAGCCTACTTCGCCAGCCTCCGTTTTCATCAACACTTCGTGATACAAGTCAGCGACAAGCCGATGCGCATCCCGCATCTGTTTACGCCAAACTTGTTCACGCGTCAATTCCTCGTCGCCTTGAATACCATCTACTGAAATATTCGCACGTGTGGCGAGGCGCTCGACTGTCTCAGGAAAGGACAAGCCCTCTGTTTCCATCACGAATGTAAACACATTCCCTCCGGCACCGCAACCGAAACAGTGATACATCCCCTTTTCGGGTGAAACGGAGAAGGACGGTGAGTTTTCAGAATGAAACGGACACAATCCAACGAGACGATGTCCCTGTTTCTTCAGTTCGACTCGTTCACCAATCAGTTCAACGATATCAGTCGCTTGTTTCACTTCTGCGATGACTTCATCTGGTATACGTGGCATCTTGACCACTCCCTGTTTCCAATCTCGCAACGAAACGGAACGCTGATCACGTTCCGTTTCACTGTACTGTCAATACTCTATTATACCCTCTTGAGGCAATGATTACTATTTGAAACACTTACTCGATTCAGTCGTCTCTCGATTGCTCAAGATGTCGTAAAATAATACCCGCTGTCTCTTCGACGGCTTTATTCGTCACATCAATCACATCACAACCGATTCGTTCATAAATCCCACGTGCATACTCGAGTTCGCGATTGATTCGCTCGAGCTGTGCATAATCGGCTTCCGGTTTTAACCCAAGTGACTTGAGGCGCTCCATTCGAATCGAAATCAATTTTTCTGGAGAGATGATTAGTCCGACACACCGTTCTGCCGGTAAATCAAATAATTCCTCAGGAGGTCGTGATTCCGGGACAAGTGGCACGTTCGCGACCTTATATCGTTTTAGTGCCAAATATTGTGATAGTGGCGTCTTTGATGTTCGTGACACACCGACGAGTACGATGTCGGCTTTCTTCAACCCTCGTGGGTCTCGACCATCATCGTATTTAACGGCAAATTCCATCGCCTCGATTTTCCGGAAATAATCGTCATCCAATCGATAGATGAGACCCGGCTTTTCACGAGGCGCTTCTTTCAGCTGTCCGGATAATACGTCGAGTAAATCGCCGAGCAGATCAACTGTCTTGACGTGATGCTCATCACCGAGTCGCATCAGAAGGGCGCGATGCTCTTCATTGACGAGTGTGAATGCAATAATCGCCTGCTGTGCCTTCGCTTGCGTGACGACATCGATAATCGTCTGCTCATCTTCGACGAACGGGATGCGAAGGGTTTCAATCGCATTCTCATGGAATTGGATACTCGCTGCACGGACGACGAGTTCACAAGTTTCCCCGACCGAGTCACTTACAACGAACACGAGTTGTTTCGTAGTCAATTCAGTTTCCTCCTCAGATCGATTCATCGTTCGCTAACGCAATGAGCACCTTCGTCATATTAGTCTTCGTCATTCGTCCGAGCACAATTAGTTTCCCATCTTTTTCTTCCACAACGGGCATGGCATCGATTTGTTTCTCAATCAATTTCATACCAGCACGAATCAACGTTTCGGATTTCTCACATACCGTAATGTTCGGCATACGGGTCATGATGACGTTAACTGGTAATTGATCTAAATCTTGATTCCCAATGGCCGCACGAAGGAGATCTTTCCGAGAAAGTACCCCGACCAACTCTCGGTCACGCCCGACAACGAATAAAGATCCTACATCTTCTAAGAATAGCGTGACAATCGCATCATATACCGTCATCTCATCTCGGACGACTTTCGCAGAAGACATAAAATCTCCTACGGTAAGCGAATCAAGTTTTTCTCGGAGCATCGACGAATTTCGTTTGCCAACGAACGTGTAGCCGACACGAGGTCTAGCTTCAAGTATTCCTGTCATCGTCAAAATGGCAAGGTCTGGCCGTAGGGTCGCACGCGTCAACGACAACTCTTGAGCGATGTGCTCCCCTGTAATCGGTCCATTTTCCTTCACAATTTCAACGATTTTTTGTTGGCGTTCATTCAGTTGCATAGCCAACCCCCTCTAGTTTGTTTAGAGTACGAGCGCGTTGAAGTCTGCGACACTCTTAATCGTCGTTGCAAGTCGGTTCATTTCATGGAGACGATTTTGGCGAATGGCCTCGTCCTCACTCATGACCATTGTATGTTCGAAATACATCATAATCGGTGTTTCGAGCGTTTTAAGAAGTTGTAACGCTTTGTTGTAATCACCCGTTTGAACGGCCTTCATCGTTTCAGAAGCTGTCTGTTCGATTGCTTCGTGTAACGCAACTTCTTGATCATTCTCAAACAAAGCAGGGTCAACGTCACCCGATTCACCTTTTTTCGAGATGTTGACGACACGTGATAACTGTTCAATCAACGCTTTCGCATCGTTCGATACAAAGTCTTGAATCGCGTGGGCACGAGCATCCAAACGATCGACCGTAAGCGTTGTTGTCAATACAGCATCAATCACATCATAACGAACCTGTTGCTCTTGTAGGCGATATTTCAAGCGCAGTTTGAAGAATTCATCAAGTTGTGCTTTAACTTGTTCTTTATCGGCTTCATAGAGTCCTGCTTCTAGTTGCAATTCGACAACTTTTGAAAGAAGTTTGTCGATTGATAGGTCAATCTTCCAATCCCCAAGAATTTGAACGACACCTTGAGCTTGACGACGAAGCGCGAACGGGTCTTGCGAACCACTCGGAATCATACCGATTCCAAAGAATGCGGCAATCGAGTCCAGTTTGTCAGAAAGAGCGAGCACAGCACCTGTCGCCGTTTCTGGAGAGGCATCTCCTGCGAAGCGTGGCATATAGTGTTCACGGATTGCAGCCGCGACTTCCTTGTCCTCACCTTGCTGAAGCGCATACTTTTCACCCATGATGCCTTGAAGTTCTGTAAACTCGTATACCATTTGACTGACGAGGTCGAACTTATGAATCGCACCGGCACGATTTACTTTTTCGAGGTCAGCCTTAAATAACGGCGCAAGTTCTTGGGCGATTTTCGTCACGCGACGTGCTTTCGCACCAGTCGTTCCCAATTTTTCATGGAAGACGATGCGATCGAGACGAACGAGCTGATCATCAATCTTCGTCTTTTTGTCCTCTTCATAGAAGAACACGGCATCCGCAAGACGTGCCCGAATAACTTTCTCGTTACCGCGCGCGACATTCTCAAGATGGTCGGCATTCCCGTTTCGAACGGTAACGAAATAATTTTTTAACGTACCATCGATATAGACCGGGAAATATCGTTGGTGCTCTTTCATCGTCGTGATCAACACTTCTTCAGGCAAGTCGAGGTACGCTTCATCAAATTCTCCGAAGAGAGCGGTCGGCCACTCGACTAAGTTTGTTACTTCTTCTAACAAGTCGGCATCAAGTGGAATCGTCCATCCTTGTTTCGCGGCAAGCTCTTGAATTTGACGTTCGATTTCGGCTTTACGCGTCTCGTAGTTTGCCATGACGAAGGCAGCTTCTAGTGCTTCTACGTATTCACCAGATGAGTTGACGACAACGTCTCCTTTACTGAGGAAGCGATGACCTCGTGTCACGTTATTCGTTTTCACGCCTTCGATTGTGAAGTCGATGATGTCTTGACCAAAGAGGGCGATCAACCAACGAATCGGGCGCATATACCGTAGGCTGCTCGTTCCCCACTTCATATTTTTCGGGAACGTCATGCTACGGACTACGTCTTCAAGTCCGTTTAATAACGAAACTGTTTCATGTCCTTTTTCATGACGCTCTGCGAAGACGTACTCGACTCCCTTTTCTTCTGCGAAATAAAGGTCCTCTACCGTGAGTCCACGACCGCGAGCAAAACCTTGCGCCGCCTTTGACCAATTGCCTTCCGCATCTTGCGCAATCTTCTTGGCCGGTCCACGAAGGGTTTCTGTCAAGTCTTGTTGTGTTTCAGCTACATCCCGAACGATGACAGCCAACCGGCGTGGTGTCGAGTACACTTCGATTGAGCCAAAATCAACACGCGCCTCTTTTAAAAACGTATCAACACGTTCCGCCAGCTGTTTCTCTGAACGTAAGACATATTGAGCCGGTAGTTCCTCTAATCCAATCTCTAACAAAAGGTCACGCATTCAAGTCACCTGCTTTCTCTTGTTTCAAAAGTGGGAAACCAAGGCGTTCCCGTTCTTCAATAAATTTAGCGGCACACGCACGTGACATATTTCGGACACGTTGGATAAACCCTGTACGTTCTGTCACAGAAATAGCGCCTTTCGCGTCCAACAAGTTGAACGTGTGCGAACATTTTAAAATGTAATCATATGCAGGGAAGACAAGGTTTTCTTCAAGCGCACGCTTCGCTTCTTTCTCATACGTATCAAATAACGTGAACAACATATCGACATCAGACAGTTCGAACGTATATTTCGAGTGTTCAAATTCAGGTTGATAGAAGATGTCGCCGTATTTGAATCCATCTGTCCAAACAAGGTCGAATACACTTTCTACTTCCTGAATGTATGAAGCGAGACGTTCAAGTCCGTATGTGATTTCCACGGCAATCGGGTCACACTCAATTCCACCGACTTGTTGGAAGTACGTGAACTGTGTGATTTCCATTCCGTTCAACCAAACTTCCCAACCGAGACCCGCTGCTCCGAACGTCGGGTTTTCCCAGTTGTCTTCGACGAAACGGATATCATGCTCGAGCGGATTGATGCCAATCAATTCAAGACTCTCTAAGTACAGCTCCTGAATGTTACTCGGTGACGGCTTCATGATCACCTGGAACTGATGGTGTTGATATAGACGGTTCGGGTTTTCCCCGTAACGACCGTCAGCCGGTCGACGTGATGGCTCTGTATAACAAACATTCCATGGTTCCGGACCTAGTGTTCTTAATGTAGTCATCGGGTTCAACGTCCCGGCCCCTTTTTCTACATCGTACGCCTGCATCGTCAAGCAGCCTTTTGACGCCCAAAAGTTTTGTAGCGTGAGAATGATCTCTTGCATAGTCATGTGCTTCATTAATGACACCTCCAATAGTATTGAAACGACAAAAAACGCCCCTATGTGCCCAGCACATAGGGACGGGATTGATTCCCGCGGTTCCACCCTACTTGCCCCAATAATGGGGCCACTCTTAAAAGATGTGGGCGCTCTGGAATCGCCATTCACTCTTCTCATGACGCCCGGCTCACACCAACCCGGACTCGCTTCATTCATGACAGGAAGAGTTACTTTTTTCCTTCATCGCGCACGCTATTTCATTTGTCTAATCGTAACTCATCGTATCGGATTCACCTAAAAAAGTCAATCCTCATTCAGATGAAGTCGAATCATTTGGTCGAGTACTCGCTTCGTCTTCAATCGCAGTCCACTGTATGATTCCATATACGCATCAAAGAGCTGTCGTAAGAGAATTCTGGACTCATCAGACAATGGTACATTCCGAAACTCTGATAATTCGTGTTTACTCATCAGATAGAGCAATTTCGCAAGGCGCTCTGACAATCGAACGGCACCTTCTTCTTGATGTTTCGCACATAAAAAACCACCTGATGTGACAGAGAAGTACATAGGATCTGTCACATCGCCACATCGGACACATCCAGTCAGTACAGGAGACACCCCTAACAGATGTAACATCCTTAATTCAAAATGATGGGTGATTACATCGGCATCCATTCCTGCATTTAATGCTTGGAGTGCATCCTGTAAAATCCGAAACAGTGGACGGTTTTGGACACGATCTTCGACAGAACGGTCAACGAGTTCCAACCAATACATCGCATACGCCATGCGTTCCACATCTTTCCGGATCTCCGGGTATGAAGTGACGACATCGGACGATTTCAATTGCGCGAGCCCACGGCTGAATGGAAAGATGTAGACACCTTCCACGAACGGCTGACTCGAGGCATGAAACCGACTGCCTGGTTTCTTTGCGCCTCGCGCCATCATCGCGACTTTGCCAAGTTCCTCTGTAAACAATGTCACGACTTTATTCGATTCCCCATAATTAACGGTGCGAATGACAATTCCCGTGACTTTTTGTAACATGGCTTAATACTCGTCGTCGCGGAAACCAAGG
Source organism: Exiguobacterium sp. s22 (assembly GCF_018617455.1). Classification (GTDB taxonomy): domain Bacteria; phylum Bacillota; class Bacilli; order Exiguobacteriales; family Exiguobacteriaceae; genus Exiguobacterium. Next base: position 496,389 of record NZ_JACSKD010000002.1, on the reverse strand, counting down.
TCACGGAGCTGACCCATTTTGTTACGCCAGTCTTTCTGTACTTTCACCCACAGATTTAAATAGACTTTCGTACCGAGAAGGGCCTCGATATCTTGTCGGGCATCCGTTCCGATTTCACGAAGCATGGCACCTTTCTTCCCGATGATGATTCCTTTTTGCGAATCACGTTCCACCATGATGACGGCTTCGACATCAATCATCTCAGAGTTCTCACGTTTCTTGATCGATTCAATGGCTACAGCAATCGAGTGCGGCACTTCATCGCGTGTCTTATGCAGTACCTTCTCACGAATCATCTCCGAGATGATGAATCGTTCCGGGTGGTCCGTCACTTGATCAGCTGGGTAATACATTGGTCCCTCAGGCAACAATTTCTTGATCTCACCTAAGAGTGGATCGACATTATTCCCTTGTAACGCAGAAATCGGGACATATGCCGCAAAATCCAGTTCATTCGTATATTGTTCAATCACCTTTGGAAGTTCATCCGGATGAATCAAATCGATTTTATTCATGACGAGGATGATCGGTGTATCAAGACCTTTCAGTTTCTCGATGATAAAGTCATCACCGGCACCACGGGGCTCTGTCACGTTCACCATGAATAGAATGGCATCGACCTCGCGAAGAGCGTTCGTCGCCACTTTCATCATGAAATCGCCGAGACGATGTTTCGGCTTATGAATCCCTGGTGTATCGATGAAGATGATTTGAGAATCATCCGTCGTGTACACACCTTGTACTTTATTTCGAGTCGTTTGAGGTTTATCCGACATGATGGCAATCTTTTGCCCGATCACACGGTTGAGGAATGTCGACTTTCCGACGTTCGGTCGACCGATGATCGACACGAATCCAGATTTAAAATCTTCTTGATACATAGTGCACCTGCTTTCTCCATTTCAGAACTATTAGTATAGCATGTTCCATAGCCGAGGACCGAATATTATGAGTGCCGTTACGGCAGCACCTGCGGAAGCGACCAATACGGACCCCGCGGCTACATCTTTCGCTTGCTTCGCAAGGGGATGGACGTCCTTTGTCACGAGATCGACCGTTCGTTCAATCGCAGTGTTCATCATCTCTAAACTGATGATGGCAACGACCCATATCAGTAAGATGACATTCTCGATTCGAGTCGTTTGTAGCCATATTGCAAAGGCGAAAACGAGTAACGCTGATATGAGATGTAGTCGCATATTTCGTTCTGTTCGAATGGCATGGAACAAGCCGACACATGCTACACGGAACGGTTTCACACGTTGCCTCTCTTCAATTCGAAGTGAGTGAGCACTTCCTCTTGTCTCGCGGTCATTTCCGCCTCTTCCTCAGGTGTCATATGATCATACCCAAGAAGATGAAGGAATCCGTGGATTGCTAAAAAGCCGAGCTCCCGCTCAAACGAATGACCATAGTCAGCCGCCTGCTCCCGACAACGTTCGACTGAGATGACTAAATCACCGAGAAGATGTGGTTCATCTTCATCGAGCACGAAATCCATCTCGTCATCCCCCATCTCATCAAATGCAAAGCTGATGACATCTGTCGGTGCGTCTTTGCCTCGCCACTCCCGGTTTACCTCATGAATTTCGGCATTCGTCAAATACGTGACCGACAACTCACTTGGTTCTTCCACCTCTTCTAACTGTGCGGCGTGTTGTAGAATCGACTCAACGAGTTCGATTTGAGATGTTGTTAACAATTCATGTTCATCGTTCGAGATGATTTGCATGTAGTTCTCCCTCTTTCTTTAATTCTGGGTATTCGATTCGTTCATGGAATAATCCGGTCAACGTCTCACAGGCACTTTCACCGACGCGCCAAATTTCTCGTGTCGTCAATTCACAGTCTTCAAACTGACCATCCGCCAACTTATCTCGAATGATGGCGCGAACGAGCATTCGAATCTTCTCGGGCGTCGGTTGTTTCTGTGAACGGACGGCCGCTTCAATCGAGTCGACAATCATGACGACCGCTGCTTCACGAGTTTGAGGCTTCGGTCCTGGATAACGGAAGCGAGACTCGACTACATCTTTTTCGTGATCTTCTTTCGCTTTCACGAAGAAATATTTTAATAGAGACGTCCCGTGATGTTGCTCGGCGATATCGATGATTTCTTTCGGCAACTTATACCGTCGCAGCAAATCGGCTCCATCATAAGGATGGGCCATAATGATATCCGCCGATTCTTCAGGTGTCAGCCGATCATGAGGATTCCCTCCACCTTGCTGATTTTCGATGAAATGAAGCGGACGCTCCGTCTTTCCAAGATCATGATAATAGCTCGCGACACGCGCGAGGAGACCATCTGCGCCAATCGCCTCACATGCGGACTCTGCCAAGTTCGCCACCATCATACTATGGTGATACGTACCGGGTGCCTCCATCAAAAGCTTACGCAACAATGGATGGGTCGGGCTCATCAATTCAACAAGTCGACCAGATGATAGGACGCCGAACCATGGCTCGAGGAAGGGTAAAAAACCAAATGTCAAAACAATCGACAATAGGGCGCTGATGACGGCAAATCCTGAAAGATACATCGCCATTTCCCAAGAAACTTGCACGTTCCGTAGTAAGAGTAAGGCAATCACCATGATGATGTTGACGAGACCGAGAAACACGCCCGATAAGAATAAACGCTTCCGCTGAATTTTCGGTTCAACCAAAAAGACGGCTAAAAAACTACCTGTCGCGACGTATACCAACGTCATGAAATTTGTGCTTTGTCCGAATGTGACGACGATACTCCCAGCAATCATTGTAATGAAAGCCGAAGCGAGAGCGACTCGCTCATCAATCAAAATGCGTAAGAGTAAGACGACAAACGCGGTTGGCGCCAAGATATAGGCATATGTCGTATAGTCGACGCCGATGTACCCGACTCCAAAGAAGATGCCAAGTTGTAACAGCAATAACCCATACACCGTCACTAAGATTTTTGGACTTAGCAACAAATCTTTAATCTTCGAGCGAATCAGCATGAATAAAAAACCGCCTGTTAATAAGGCACTTAGTAAAAACGATCCAAATAATGGAGCAAGAGAGCGGTTCGGATCAATGGCGCCTGATAATTCAAGCTTCCGGTACGTTTCCCGCGTGACAACCTCTCCCTGACTAACGAGGAGCTGCCCCTCCTGAATGATCACCGGGTCAACGGCATCCACGGCTTCCTGCTCTTTTTGACGTGTTGCTTCAGAATCGAACACGTAGTTCGGAACGATGAGCTCATCACTCAACGTCTTTGAGATCGCTCGAAATTCAAACGAGAGAGGTGATTGGTCGATAATGGCAGCGGCACGGTCTCGCGCTGCCGCGACGGCCTCATTGCTCGTTTCAATCCGATTATCCATCACTTGCTGTAATGCGGTCACAGTCACGTCCTCGACCGTTTGACGCGTATCTTCACTCGCTTCAAGAAGCGAATTCAATTCCTCATCAGCGAGTACCCTGTTCGCCTCTGTGGAATTTAGACGGTTTTTAATGTCCGCCAGTTCCGTGTCGTCATCTGTCTTGTCGAATGCTGCAAACAATTGCTCCACTTTCGCAATTTGTTGATCGGCAAACTCTTTTCTGAGAGAAAATTGACTGCCGACTCCATTCGTCACTTCCTGTTTCAACCGTTCGGTCGCGTCCCGATCTTCGACCGTGATCGGAGAACGAATGTCCTGCTCGGCAATTCCTAACGGTTCCACACTGATGATAGACGGGCGCACGGTAAAGTAAAGGATTGCCCCTAATAAGAGAAAGAAAATCAGCGAAATCATCGCGACTGTCCAGTTTTTAGCTTGTTGCATTCGTGCCCCCCCTTTCACGATACGATGACTTTTCCTGTAACCTTAAGTCAGGTCCGTACTATAGGCGTTGATGATTTTTTTGACGAGCGGATGACGAACGACGTCAGAGGCGCTAAAGTGTTCAAAATGAATGCCGTCCACGCCCTCTAACAGGCGTAACGCCTCCTGTAATCCCGATGCTTTGCCTTTCGGTAAATCGACTTGGGTCAAATCCCCCGTGACCACCATTTTCGATCCAAAACCGAGCCGCGTCAAAAACATCTTCATTTGTTCTTTTGTTGTATTCTGTGCCTCATCCAAAATGACGAAGGCATCTTCTAACGTGCGTCCACGCATATATGCGAGAGGAGCCACTTCAATCGTACCCCGCTCCAACAAACGGTTCGTCTGCTCTACCCCATACACATCGAATAGTGCATCATACAACGGGCGGAGATATGGATCTACTTTTTCTTTCAAATCTCCCGGTAAAAATCCGAGGTTCTCTCCGGCTTCCACTGCAGGTCGTGTTAAAATGATCCGTTTGACCTGACCTTCCTTTAAAGCGCGCGCCGCAAGGACGACAGCCAAATAGGTTTTCCCGGTTCCGGCAGGTCCAATTCCAAAGACGAGGTCCCGTCGCTCAATCGCACGAACATACCGGCTCTGTCCAACCGTTTTGGCCCGAATCGGTTTCCCCTTGTTCGTTGTAAAGACGACGCGCTCGTAGTGTTCGAGCAACTCATCTCCTTTTCCGACTTGGATATGTTGGATAACACTGATGGCATCACTTTCGTTTAGCCGGGCACCTTTCTTCACTAAGGTCTGCAAGGTGATGATCACTTGTTTCGTCAATTCAAGAGTCTCAGCCGTATCGGCTTGGATAATCAACTCCTCACCCCTTGGGATGAGTGCCACTTTCAATTCTGTTTCAATCGCTTGGAACACTTCATCTTTCGGTCCGAGTAAAGCTTGCGCTTCGTTCGCGTGTTCCATGACGAATGGTATTTTATCAGTCATAATCAATGGATGCATTGCCCCCTCATCAAAATCGGTTATTCCTCTTTTACTTTAGCACTATCACGCCTATCGTGAAAGAAAGACCGTGCAATTTCCATAAGCAAAAGGCAGTAACATGGCGTTACTGCCCTCCGTTCACTTCTTTCGTTTCGAGATTGGAGGTTGTAATACCTCACTCCAAATGACAGCTTCTCGCATTCGCTTTTTCGAAACGTTCAGTTGTTTCGGTTTCTTTTCCTGTGGAATCGGTGGAATTTTAACCGCTTGTTCAAATTGCGCACTCACTTTCGGCATGTCGACTTGTCGTTCACGGGAAACCGGTCGCTCTTCTACCGTTCGAGCAACTCGACGCCTCACCTTTTGTGGTGCGGGTTTTTCGTCAGAGTCGAATGCCGTTTCAATCTCTTTCATGACGTCCCCTACTGAATCTAAATAGCGTTTCAATTCACTACTTTGAGGACGCTCACCAGAGGAAGATGACTTTTCAAGCCGCTTCATCACAGCCGAGGCGATTCCGAAGGCGGCTAACAAGAGTACCCAAAGTCCATCCATATCAATCACTCACTATCTGAATCAGAATCAACAGGTGCCCCGATTGCTTTTCTCATCTCGGTATCTGCTTGTACGTTCAAATAATTCACGTAATCCATGACACCAAGTTTTCCGTTTCGCAACGCTTCTGCCATCGCGAGCGGAACTTCGGCTTCGGCTCCGACTACTTTTGCACGCATTTCTTCTACAGAAGATTTCATTTCTTGTTCGCGGGCAATCGCCATCGCACGGCGCTCTTCCGCCTTCGCTTGGGCGATTTTCTTATCCGCTTCTGCTTGGTCTGTTTGAAGGACCGCACCGATGTTCTTACCGATATCGATGTCGGCAATATCGATCGAAAGAATCTCAAATGCTGTTCCTGAATCTAACCCTTTTGTAAGGACAGTACGTGAAATCATATCAGGATTTTCTAACACGTGCTTATGATTGTTTTGTGAACCAATCGTTGAAACGACCCCTTCCCCGACACGGGCGATAATCGTTTCTTCCCCCGCACCACCGACGAGGCGATCAATGTTTGCACGAACCGTGATCCGAGCTTTCGCTTTCACTTCAATCCCGTCCATTGCCACACCTGCGATGAATGGCGTCTCAATGACTTTCGGGTTAACAGACATTTGTACGGCCTCGAGTACGTTACGACCAGCCAAGTCGATGGCAGCGGCACGTTCGAACGACAACTCAATATTCGCACGGTGAGCCGCAATCAATGCATTCACGACGCGGTCTACGTTACCACCCGCCAAGAAGTGACTTTCTAATTGGTTCGTATTTAACTCAATTCCTGCTTTGACCGCTTTGATCAACGGGTTCACAATTTTTGAAGGAATGACGCGACGAAGGCGCATCCCGATTAATGTGAAGATGGATACATGGACTCCTGCCGCAAACGAACTGATCCATAGTCCGACCGGTACAAACGTGAAGAACACAGCAAGGGCAATTAATCCTCCACCTGTAATGAGTAACGTTGTCAATATTTCTGGTGTCATTCTGTTACATCCTCCTTCGGTTCTATAAAGGTTCGAACAACAATCCGTCCTGAATCCACTTTATATACCTGAATTTTTGTATGCTGATCGAGATAGCCACCTTCTGTCACGACGTCGAGACGTTCACCATCGATTTCGGCAGTTCCGGCCGGGCGAAGTGGTGTCAAGGTGACACCTACCTTCCCAAGAAGCTGTTTTCGATCCTCGTGGGACAAGTAACCTTTTTCAGTCGATGTCGAGTCCGTCAAAATCAGCCCTTTATAAATGAGCGGTCGATTCGTACTCAAACGGCGATACGCCCAAAATCCGAGACCTGTGAGGACGGCAGCCGCCAAACCAAGCGAGAGCCATAACTGCCCGATTGTCGCACCTGCCATAATCAAACTGGCAACGACTGCACCAATCCCGAGCAAACCGAACAATCCAAACCCTGCTACGAACACTTCAATTCCAAGAAGGACGACTCCGACAAAAAAGACTGTCAGAATCACTCCGAGACCAAATGTCATCGTCTTGCTACCCCCTTCCAAATTCAAAGCTATCTCCTATCTCTAGTGTATACGAAACGAGAATGAATGTGGTTTCAGAATACGCAAAAAAAGTAGAAACTTTCGGTCTCCCGAAAAGTTTCTACTTTCTCATCAATTCGTCAATTGTTGTTTGACGATTCGGTTCACAAGACCACCGTCTGCCTTGCCTTTGACTTGCGGCATGACGACGCCCATTACCTTACCCATATCTGATGGAGCGGCTGCGTTCGTCTGGGCAATAGCCGCTTGGACGATGGCAGTCACTTCATCTTCTGAAAGTTGTTCAGGCATATAGGCTTCTAGGACGACAATTTCTTCTGCTACTTTGGAAGAAAGGTCTTCACGACCAGCGCTTTCGAATTCTCGGAGGGAGTCTCTGCGCTGTTTCATCTCTCGGTTGAGCACCGTGAGTTCCTCTTCCTCGGTAAGATCTTGACGACCTAGTTTGATAGCCTCATTTTGGAGCGACGCTTTGACCATTCGGATCGTCGTGAGACGATCTTTTTGTTTCGCGCGCATGGCTTGCTTCATGTCGTCCGTCAAGCGTTCTTGAAGACTCATGAGCCAACACCCTCTCTACAAATGAAACTGGAATCAGAATTTCTTACGCTTACGCGCAGCTTCTGATTTCAATTTACGTTTTACGCTTGGCTTTTCGTAGTGACGACGTTTACGAACTTCGGCAAGTGTGCCATCTTTCGAAACACCGCGTTTGAAACGACGAAGAGCGTCTTCAAGCGATTCGTTTTTACGGACACGAGTTTCCACTAGTTTTCCCTCCCTCCGAATTACACGACTAAGGAAACGTGTTTCACACGTCATATCATATTATAGTGAAATTAAGTCGTGTGGTCAACCACTTATTAATAGTCGCTGTCTGAACGACCGCCAGTGACGATTGCGATACCAGCTGATGCCCCGATACGTGTCGCACCAGCATCGATCATCGCTTTCGCACCTTCGAAGTCACGGACACCTCCTGAAGCTTTTACGCCGATGTCAGGTCCGACCGTCTCGCGCATGAGGCGAATGTCTTCTACTGTTGCGCCACCTGTCGAGAAACCAGTCGATGTTTTGACGAAGTCTGCTCCAACTTTCACTGAAAGTTCGGCAGCTTTTTTGATTTCTTCTTTTGTAAGCATGCATGTTTCAAAGATGACTTTGACGAGTGTACCGTTTGCCGCTTCGACAACCGCACGGATGTCACGCTCTACGAGGTCGTAGTCGCCATCTTTGAGTGCTGCGATGTTGATGACCATGTCTACTTCATCTGCACCATTAGCAATCGCATCTTTTGTTTCGAACGCTTTTACTTCAGGCGTGTTTGCTCCAAGTGGGAAACCGATGACTGTACATACTTTAACATCATCATCTGACTTGAGTTGTTCTGCAGCATACTTGACCCATGTCGGGTTGACACAAACGCTTGCGAATTTATATTCGAGCGCTTCTGCACAAAGTGTTGTAACTTGATCTTTTGTTGTTTCAGCTTTTAAAGCTGTGTGGTCGATATAACGGGCTAATTCCATTATTCATTTCCTCCTCTGACAAATAAGTCTGACATCTAACATATTACCATGTTTTTTCGAGATGTAACAGCTTTCAAATTCAAATCAACTGTCGACGTTTACGGGCGACGACCCAACTGTTCCAACTAAAGAAGAAAATAGCGAGCCAAATGCAGGTGAAGGCAAAGACATGATATGCCGTGAACGGTTCATGGTACATGACAACCCCGATGATCAAGCTAAGCGTCGGTGCGATGAATTGAAGAAACCCGACAAGCGTGAACGGGATATGTTGTGCCCCGTATCCGAACAGGAGAAGAGGTAACGCCGTGACCACACCCGTTCCAAGAAGGGCGATCCAAATGACAGGCGACATGTTATACGCAATATTGTCGGTGACAACTTGATTTCCGAGGAAGAGCAATGCCACCGGGACCACTGCTAGCGTTTCGATTCCTAGGCTGACCGTTGAAGCAAGAGGACGGCGCTTCTTCACCATGCCATAAAACCCGAACGTACTCGCTAAAATGAATGAAATCCACGGGAACGTGCCGTACCCTAACGTCAAGACGAGGACGCCGATTGACGCGATCCCAACGGCCATCCATTGGACTCGATTTAATGATTCCCGAAAGACAAGCACCCCTAACACCATACTGACAAGGGGATTGATGTAGTACCCGAGAGACGCTTCAATAATATAGCCGTGATTGACAGCCCATATGTAGACAAACCAGTTTGTACTGACAATGAACCCGTTTAACATGAACGCGTTTCGCGTAGCACGGTGTCGAAGAGCGTAACCGAATTCTTTCCACTGATTTGTCCATCTTAGGACGAGCAAAATAAATAAAAAGGACCAAACGATTCGATGCGCCAAGATTTGACCACTCGGCACCTCTTGTAAAAATTTCCAATAAATCGGAAGGACGCCCCACATGACGTAGGCCCCGATTGTCGTCCATACTCCCTTATTCACACGTTCACCCGCTCTCTTACAAGTTAAAGACAGTTTAGTCGATAAAAGACTCCCGATACAAGACTTTTGTCTCATGAAAAAAAGGCGCGAAATCGCGCCCTGACCGTTTACTGTTTCACTTGTTCAATTGCTGTTAATGATTGTGCCAAGTCTTCGATCAAGTCATCAATGTCCTCAAGTCCGACCGAAATACGGACGAGCCCATCGGTGATGCCAAGTTCTGCTCTGCGTTCAGCTGGAATCGAGGCATGTGTCATGCGTGCCGGGACACTGATCAAACTCTCGACCGCTCCTAAACTTTCTGCGAGCGTGAAGTATTTCGTCTTCGCGACCATCATTTCTGCCGCTTCCGCTGAACCGACATCAAATGCGATCATCCCACCGAATCCACGTGCCTGCGATAAATGAATCCGCTTCGCTTCCTCACTCGATACACTTGGGTGGAGCACTCGTGATACAGACTCGTTCGACTGAAGGAATTCGACCAGTGCACGTGCATTCGATTCAATCTCTTCCATCCGAACAGCTAGCGTCTTGATTCCCCGTACAACAAGGAAGCTGTCTTGTGGTCCAAGGACTGCGCCAACAGAGTTTTGAAGGAACGCTAACGCCTCACCCTGCTCTTCCGTACGTGCGACAACAAGTCCCGCTACGACGTCACTATGTCCACCTAAGTACTTCGTGGCACTGTGAAGGACGTAGTCTGCTCCGAGATCGATCGGATTTTGGAAGTAAGGGGTCATAAACGTATTGTCCACAACGAGTAACACATCTGCCTCGTCGGCAATCGTACGCATCGCCCGAATGTCCGTCACGTTTAAAAGCGGATTGGTCGGCGTCTCGACATAAATCATCTTCGTGTTCGCTTGAAGCGCATTCCGAACCGCTGCTTCATCGGATGTATCGACAAAAGTTGCTTCCAAGCCTCGTGACTGAAATACTCGATTGAATACACGGTACGTTCCTCCATATACATCAGACCCGACGATGACGTGATCTCCAGATTTCAATAACATAAGCACCGTCGAGATGGCTGCCATCCCAGATCCGAATGCAAAACCTTGTACGCCGCCTTCGATATCGGCAATCAATGTCTCTAATGCCGTCCGAGTCGGGTTTGCTGATCGTGAGTACTCGTACCCTTCTCGCAAGTTGCCAATCCCGTCTTGCTTATACGTGCTCGTTTGATAAATCGGTGGCGTGACGGCCCCTGTCAACGGGTCCGTCGTTTTACCGCCGTGAATGAGTGCTGTCTTTGTACGCATGTTCTGCCTCCTTGACAATTCCTTGACTTAAATATCGTTCTGCACTATCAGGCAAGATGGTGACAATCGTGCCTTCCGTCAATTGATTCGCTTCTTTTACACATGCTGCAATGGCAGCGCCTGAAGAACTACCGATGAGCAAACCTTCCTGTTTCGCTAAATGTGCCACGTAGTAGAAGGCTTCCTCATCTGTAATGGTATGAATCGCATCGACGTAAGCCCTCTCCAAAAAGGGTGGCCATTTTTCAACGCCGATTCCTTCTGTTTTATGTGGTCCTGGTTCACCGCCATTCAAAATGGAACCGACCGGCTCCACGACGACAGTTTTCGTTCCAAGTGGCTTTAATGATTTGGCGACACCGGTGAATGTTCCACCTGACCCCGCTCCCGCTACAAATACGTCAATTTGTGGCACATCTTTCAACAACTCATGGGAGAGGATGTCGACGTAAGCATCCGGGTTGTCGGGATTCGAGAACTGTTCTGGGACATAGGCGTCATGTTCTTTAGCCAACTCAATGGCATGTGCGATTGCGCCCTTCATGCCGAGTTCGGTCGGCGTGTTGACGACGGTCGCTCCAAGCAGTCGCATCAACGCCTGCTTCTCTTGACTGAACTTTTCCGGGGTCACAGTGATGAGACGGATGTCATATCGCTGACAAGCGAGTGCAAGCCCAATTCCTGTGTTCCCGGCTGTCGGCTCAATGACCGTACCACCTGAAGCGATATCGCCACGCTCGATCGCCCGTTCAATTAAGTTCATCCCGAGTCGGTCTTTGACACTTCCACCCGGATTCATCATCTCGAGCTTCCCGTACACTTTGACATTCGCTGGTACAGGAAGCGATTGAAGTTCAATGAGCGGTGTGTCCCCGATGAGTTCATAGACGTCACGGACAATCATCTTACGCTTCGTCCTTGAAGACGATATGCCACTCGTCACGTTTCGCGAGCATGTCAGCAGCTAATTTCTTAGCTCCTTCAAAATCATGATGATTCGCATTCCCACATTGAACAGGGTTTTGCGCCGGTAGTTCTTCAGCGTTCATCGCATCACGCAGCGTCGCTTCCACGAGGTCAAGCATTCGTTCGTAGTTCCCATCATTGAGCATCGTCCAATAGAAGCCTGTCTGGCAGCCCATCGGCGAGATGTCGACGATGTCTTCAGAATGATCACGACTGTTCTCGGCAATCAAATGTTCAAGTGAATGAACCGCGCGCATCGGCATGAGTCCTTCGTTCGGTTGAATGAAACGAATATCGTATTTATAAATCGTGTCAGCCGTCCCTTCTTTCACACCAGCGAGACGAACAAATGGCGCCTGTACTTTCGTATGATCCAAGTTAAAGCTTTCAACATTATATGTTTTCATGAGTAATTCCTCCTCGTTATTTAGTGGCTATTACGAGCCAGACAAACTTGTTTTTCTGCGTCATCGTCACGTTGTATCCGTTCGCTTCTAACATGGAACGAATCGTTGACGTATATGGATAGTATTCACGATTTAAGTCTTCGACGAGGTCCGAGTACCCCTTCGTCGTCGCCCAATCAATGATGTCCTGACGAGCTGCTGGTGACTCAAACATCGTATCAAGCAACACGAACTTCGGATGTTCCCAGTCTTCGACATATTGACCGATCGCTGTGGCCTTTTCAGAATCTGTCAAGTGGTGAAACGCATATGACGATACGATCGTATCCACATTTGATAAATTCGGATAAGAGAGGAAATCGCCTTCGAGCACATCAATCTCTAGTTTCTCAACAGCAATCTGTCGCATTTCCGGCGAAGGTTCAATCGCAATCAGCGGATGCCCCTTTATAATTCGACTACTCAAGTTTCCTGTTCCGACACCAAACTCAAGTACCGTCCCTTCGACATATAGGGCAACCTCATCGAGCATTTGCTCATATCCGATGAACACTTCGTGATATTGCTCATCATGCCCCTCGACCGTCGTATCATAATCCTTTGCCCAATCCTTAAAGATATCCATGAATGGTAAGTTCATATCGCTACCCCAATCTTAATTCTTACTAATTTGATATGTTTTATTGGTATTTAACTTTAACGTTACATTAACAGGTTTTTTTATTCATTTCAAGTCATTCGCTAGATTCTCGCATTATATCTAGTTGGGTATAGGTCTTATGTGTTAGGTCTTTAGTAATTGTCAGAACATTAAAATTTGTGCAAAAACACTTACCTGTTTTACAAATAAACCCACTCTTTTTCATCTGATTAACGATATGATAGTTCTCAATGTGAGTTTATGCTTTAAATTTTACAGGTACTAACAAATTTTAGGGGGTCTATACGTTGTCACGAAAAAAAATCTATTTAAACGCTTCACTCGCCACATGTATCGCCTTGTCACCTGCACTGATTCAAGCTGGAACAACCTCTGTTTCAGCAGAAGCTTCTGTTAAACCGAAACTGGTTCTAGAGAAGAAACAGAAAAAAGTTCGCGTTGTTGTCGAGCTCGTCGGTGATCCTGCAATTGCTGAAGCCGCTCAAAAAGGAAAGAAATTTAACGAATTGACAAAATCGGAACAAAATAAGGCACAACAATCTGTTCAATCAGAGCAAAAACGTGCTAAATCAGCCTTAAAGAAACAAGGCGTGACCGCTACACCGATTGAAGAATTCACGACCGTCTTTAACGGTTTCTCAACTTTCCTATCAACGAGTGAAATCGCGAAGGTCGAAGCACTTCCTGAAGTGGCGACTGTTCACATCGTCAACGAGTACGAGCGCCCTGAAGTCAAACCGGACATGATCACGAGTAATGGCATGGTTCAAGCCGAACAAACGTGGGGAGATTACGGGTTCGCTGGAGAAGGTACTGTCGTTGCAGTCATCGATTCAGGGATTGATGCCAACCACCGTGATTACCGTATTACAGATGCAAAAACAGCAGAATTGACAAAATCAGAAGTCAACCAGGCCATCACAGCATTCGGTCTCCCGGGTGAATATGTGAACGAAAAAGTTCCATACGCATATAACTACTACGATGAGAACGATGACATCAAAGACGATTCTCCTGGCGCTTCCATGCATGGACAACACGTTTCTGGAACGGTTGCCGCCAACGGTGACTTGGAGAACGGTGGAATCAAAGGAGTCGCACCGGAAGCACAAATTTTAGGATTAAAAGTATTCAGTAACGATCCGAACTATGCCTCTACATATGGAGATATCTACATCAAAGCAATCGATGATGCCATCAAACTCGGTGCCGACGTCATCAACATGAGTCTCGGCTCAACAGCCGGCTTCGTCGATGCCGATTCGCCAGAACAACAAGCTGTTCAACGTGCCGTCGACAATGGAATCTTTATGTCGATTTCTGCCGGGAACTCCGCATACTTTGGTCACGGATTCGACTTACCGACTGCTTCAAACCCAGATACAGGTGTCGTCGGGGCACCGAGTGTCAGCCAAGCATCGACATCGGTCGCGTCCCTAGAGAATGATCAAATTCAATTGGACGCATTCCGTGTTGGGGATGAAAAGATTGGATGGAAGAAACAAGACGGCCCTGCCTTCAAGGAAGGAACGTATGACCTCGTTTATGTCGGAGACGGACAACCGGAGAATTATGAAGGAAAAGACGTGAAAGGAAAACTCGTCCTCGCTGTTCGCGACGGCGGATATTTCTACTCGAAGATTCAAAAAACAGCTGAAGCACAAGGTGCAGCAGGTGTCATCGTACGTGGTGCGGTCGGACACGGTGATTATGTCTCGATGGCTCTCGATCAACCTCAAATCCCGATGGCTTCACTCAGCATTCAGGATGGAAATGAACTGAAAGACAAATTAGCTGAAGGTCCTCTTCAATTAACGTTTGCCGGTGACCGAATCAGCGTCAACAACCGGTCTGCCGGGGCGATGTCTGATTTCACATCGTGGGGCGTCACACCGAACCTTGATTTCAAACCGGAGCTTTCGGCACCAGGCGGACAAATTTTCTCAACGTTTAACGATAACCAATACGGGTTGATGAGCGGAACGTCAATGGCAGCACCACACGTTGCCGGAGGGGCGGCCCTTGTCTTAGAACGTGTGGATCGTGACTTCAAATTAAGTGGAAAGGCACGCGTTACGATGGCGAAGAACTTGATGCTCAACACATCGAAACCTGTCACGGATATCGGACCATATAACCAAAAGTTACAACAGTCACTCCCTTACTCACCACGTCGTGCCGGAGCTGGACTCATGCAACTGCATGCAGCCGTGACTTCACCGGCAGTGGCATATGAGAAGAAAACGAAAGAAGCGAAAGTTGCGTTAAAAGAATTGACGAAGAGTAAGGCATCGTTCACAGTCGTCGTCGAGAACCTCTCGAATGAATCGCTGACTTATGATGTGGCCGCATCGTTACAAACGGACCTCGCTGTCAAAAACAAAGACGGAATCGTTCAAAACGCGATGGAAGCTCAAGCACTCGAGCAAGCCATCGTAAAAATCAACGGATCGAATTCAAGTAAAGTCACATTGAAAGCCAAACAGAAAAAAGAAATCACTGTCTCAATCGATGTTTCGAAAGCAAAAGTCTTGAATCCAGAGACGTTAGAAGGCACAGTATCTGCCAAATCGGTCTTTGAGAACGGCTATTTCGTCGACGGGTTCCTTCGTTTGACTGACCCGAACGGCACAGACGGTCACCCATCTCTCGTCGTTCCATTCGTTGGTTTCGAAGGAGACTGGGGCAAGGCGCCGATCTTTGACGAAACCATTTATGGAGAAGGTGCATTCTACGGCGTGTCTGGATTGGTCGATGCAGAGGGTAACTACTTAGGTGAAAAGCTAGATGAGTCTGTGGCTCGTGAGGCGGTTGCCATCTCACCAGATGGAGACGGGTCAAAAGACACGGCGACTCCGGTCTTCTCGCTATTACGTAATGCAAAAGATATCAAATATCGTATTGTTGACTCGAAAGGAAACGTCCTTCGCACCCTCAAGATGGAAGACGAATTGACGAAGAACTACTTCGATGGTGGAAGTGGCGATTACTACTATTACGCAGCGGATAATGCTTGGGATGGAAAATTGAATGGGAAGATGGCGCCAAAAGGCACATATTACTATGAAATCGAAGCAAGCATCGACTACATGAAGAAACAAGCTCAATCGCTACGCATCCCTGTCAAAGTAGATTATACGGACCCACGCTTCACGCTTCGTTGGGACGACAACGTAGCAAGCGTCAAAGCGTCGGATGACTTTGCTGGAATCAACGGCATCGAATTCCTCATCAACGGCGAAGTTGTGAAGAAAGAAGCATCCGATACAGCGAACTACACACTCGATACACAGCTCGAACCAACGGACCAGCTCTCAGTTCGCGTGTCCGATAATGCCGGGAACGTGATCACTCGAAACGTCTCTACTGAAAACGATGCGACGAAACCAGGGATTTTTGTCGATGCACCTTTAGCATTGTCTCCATACGGTTCATCCCTCGTGCCGATCATCGGACAAATTAAAGATTCATCTGAGATTGCGTCATTCATGGTTGATGGAGTCGAGGTACCACTTAAATATGACACGACCGCTGACCAATACACGTTTAATACGACACGGAAATATAAAGACGGCTTCCATAAAGTTCGTTTTATGGCAGAAGACACGGCTGGAAACGTGACGAACTTCGTCCGTCCGATTTTCGTCGACTCCACGAAAGCCACGTTATCGGTTACGAACGTACCGAAAAACGTATCGTCTAAACAGAAGTCAGTCAACGTGAAAGTCAAGGTGACGGATAACTTTGATGAGATCAAGCTTCGTGTCAACGGGGACTTGAAATGGAGTCATACGTTGAAGGAACCGTATGCGATGCGTGCCTTCTCACGCACAGGAACCATCACACTTCCTGTTACAGCGAAAGGGAAAAACACATTCACATTTGAAGTGACTGACCTCGCTGGAAACGTGACGAAGAAAGTGATTACAATCAACAAAAAATAAACGACACAAAACAACGGATGACCTCATTGGGGTCATCCGTTTTCGTGTCGTTCATTCAGTTCAAGTGCGAACGAGATCGCAGACAATGCATAGAGTGGAGCGGTCTCAGACCGAAGGATACGTGGTCCGAACGCGCAAGCGACCGCTCCCTCCTGAGTCCAATGACTGATTTCTGTTGAATCGAAGCCACCTTCCGGGCCCGTGATGACGAGAAGACGCTGTTTCGCCTTCAGTTGACTCAACAGTTTCGCGAATGCAGACTGTTCCCCTTCTTTTGCCGACTCCTCATACGCGATAATGACGGCATCATAGGCATACATTTTCTGATGGAGCTCTTTCGGAGAGATATACGAGCAAGTCGGTACCACGGCACGATAGGATTGTTCAGCCGCTTCTTGCATAATCTTTTGAATCCGCTCCACTTTTTTCGGAGCTTTTTTTCCGTCCCACTTGGCAATCGAGCGGGTCGATTCGAACAATAACAGATGATGGACGCCAAGCTCCGTTGCTTTTTGGGCGACGAGCTCGACTTTGTCCCCTTTCGGGAGTGCGTACGCCAAAGTGACCTCGATTGGCAATTCCGTCGTCGACTGGCGCGATGACATGACTTTTGCTTCTCCGCTTTTTTTCTCAAGCGATGTCACTTCACAGGCATATTCAATACCTGTACCGTCCAATAAGACCATTTCATACCCGGGACCTTGTCGTAAGACTGTCCCGATGTGATGGACTATATCAGAGGGAAGTGTAACCGTGTCTCCTTTAAACGCTTCTGGTGTCAGGAAGTATCGTTGCATGGCTTATCCCTTCTTCGCGATAATCGCAACCCAGTCTTCCATCACACGCGTCTCTTCAATCTCGAAACCAGCTGCGACCAATGCATCCGTCACTTCAGCCCGCTTCTCTCCGATAATACCGGAAGTAATGAAGCGTCCACCTGATTTCGTGCGAGCATAGGCATCTTCGATGAAGAGGAGAATGACATCAGCGAGAATGTTCGCCACGACCAACTCATATTCTTCTTCCACACCTTTCAGAAGATCGCCCGTGTCGACTTGAACGAGTTCGCCTACTCCGTTCGTTTCCACGTTTTGACGAGCTGCTTCAACGGCGACCGAATCCAAATCTAGCGCCTTCACGCTTGTCGCACCAAGTTTTGCTGCCGCAATCGACAAGACCCCAGATCCCGTTCCGACGTCAATGACGTGATCACCCGCCTGGATATAGTTCTCAATCGCTTGAATGCAAAGCATCGTCGTCGGGTGAGTTCCAGTACCGAACGCCATACCTGGGTCAAGCAAAATCACGTTCTCTTCCGGCTGCGGTGTGTACTCTTCCCAGAGCGGAACGATGGTGAGCTGTTGTGAGATTTTGACCGGCTTGTAGTACTGCTTCCAAGAATGTGCCCAGTCCTCTTCATCAATTTCCGCGACCTCGACTTCCCCTGAACCGATATCAAGCATCTGGCGAAGTCGCTCAATTTCTTTTTTCAGATTCGACAGCACATCCTGGAAATCTGCAGAAGCCGGGATATAGGCTTTGACGTGCACTCCAGAGGTTGGATACGTTTCGCGATCTGAAACGTCCCAAATCTCTCCGAAATGGTCTTCTGCCATCATTCGGTCGAAATCTTCGACGTCTTCGATGACGACACCTTGTGCCCCCACTTCATGTAATAAATTCGATACGGCTTCTACCGCAAGTTGTGTCGTGTGGACACAAATTTCAGACCATTTCATCGCTCGTACACACTCCTTTTAGTGACTAAAGAACTTTTTCATTTTTTGGAACATACCATGCTCCTCTTCGACACCTGACTCTCCGCTAATCTCTTCAAATTCACGAAGCAATTCTTTTTGACGGTCAGTCATGTTCTTCGGCGTCATCACGATGACACTGACATACTGGTCGCCATTTGCACCTCCGCGCACACTCGGCATCCCTTTTCCGCGTAAACGGAATTTTGAACCGGTTTGTGTACCCGCAGGCACTTTCAAGCTCACATTTCCGTGAACTGTCGGTACTTCGATTTCCGCACCGAGAGCAGCCTGGGCGAATGTGATCGGCATATCCATTGCGATATGTTGGTCGACACGTTCAAAGATCTCATGTGCTCTGACGCGAACGACGACGTACAAGTCCCCTGCTGGTCCACCGTTCACGCCTGGACCACCCTTGCCAGAGAGACGAATCTGTTGACCGTTATCGATACCGGCTGGGATTTTGACCTCGACCGTTTGTTTCTTCTTCACGTGACCTGAGCCATGGCAAGTCGGGCATTTTTCTTTAATCGTCTTACCACTTCCGTGACACTTGCTACATGGACGTTGGTTGACCATACGACCGAGAATCGTGTTCTGTTCGACCGTCTCGACGCCGCTGCCGCCACATTGGTTACACGTTTCTGGCTTCGTTCCAGGTTTCGCACCACTACCCATACATGTGTCACATTCGACTTCGATTTCGAGTTCGATGGTCTCTGTCTTTCCGGTCACACTCTCCATGAAGTCGAGGTCGACGACATATTGATAATCTTCCCCGCGACGCGGTGCGTTCGGGTCCTGACGGCGCCCACCGCCTCCAAAGAACATGTCAAAGATATCACCAAATCCGCCTTGGAAGTCGCCTCCTCCTCCGAATTGGTTCGCTCCTTCAAAACCGAATCGGTCATATTGGGCCCGTTTCTGTTCGTCTGAAAGCACTTCGTACGCTTCACCAATCTCTTTGAACTTGTCGGCAGCATCTGCCTCTTGGTTGATGTCTGGGTGATATTGACGGGCCAATTTCCGATATGCCCGCTTGATGTCTTGTGCCGAGGCCGACTTATCGAGCCCGAGCACTTCATAATAATCTCGTTTCGCCACTATTCTCGCTCCTATCTTCTCGATCTTCGTATCGATTTTACCGATTCTACCTTAACATGGAAAGAGCCAAAGCAGAAACCTGCTTTGGCGCTCTCCTTTACAACAGCTGTTTATTTACGGTCGTCAAGATCCTCAAACTCTGCGTCCACGACATCATCGTCCTGTTTCGCATCTGCTTGTGGTTCTGCGCCTTCAGCACCTTGCTGTTCAGCCATTTTAGCATATACTTTTTGCGTCAACTCTTGAACGACAGCTGACAATTCGTCTTTGGCTGTACGGATTGCCTCAAGGTCTGAACCTTCCAGAGCAGTTTTCGCTTTTTCTTTCGCAGCTTCTGCTTTTTCTTTGTCCGCTTCTTCTACTTGCTCACCAAGGTCCTTGATTGCCTTGTCTGTCGCGAAGACGAGTTGGTCTGTTTCGTTGCGAAGTTCCGCTTCTTCTTTACGTTTGTTATCTGCTTCTGCGTTCGCTTCGGCTTCTTTCACCATGCGCTCGATTTCCGCCTCATCGATACCTGAAGAAGATTGGATTGTGATCGATTGTTCTTTGTTCGTACCGAGGTCTTTCGCCGATACGTGAACGATTCCGTTTGCATCGATATCGAATTTAACTTCGATTTGTGGCACACCACGTGGTGCTGGTGGAATGTCCGTCAATTGGAAGCGACCAAGCGTCTTGTTGTCTGGCGCCATCGGACGTTCCCCTTGAAGGACGTGGATGTCAACAGCAGGCTGGTTATCGGCAGCAGTCGAGAACACTTGTGATTTCGATGTCGGGATTGTCGTGTTGCGATCGATGAGTTTCGTCATCACGCCACCCATTGTCTCGATACCGAGAGAGAGCGGAGTCACGTCGAGAAGAACAACGTCTTTCACGTCCCCAGCAAGAACTCCACCTTGAATGGCTGCACCGAGTGCAACAACTTCATCCGGGTTTACCCCTTTGAATGGCTCTTTCTTCGTGAAGTCGTGGATTGCTTTTTGAACGGCAGGGATACGAGTCGAACCACCGACAAGAATGATCTTATCGAGGTCAGACGGCGTGAGTCCTGCATCTTTCAAAGCACGACGCGTCGGTTCCATTGTGCGCTCGACAAGGTCAGCCGTCAATTCTTCAAACTTCGCACGTGTGAGTGTCATCTCCAAGTGGAGTGGACCTGCTTCACCTGCTGTGATGAACGGAAGGCTGATGTGTGCGCTTGTAACGCCTGAAAGGTCTTTCTTCGCTTTTTCAGCAGCATCTTTCAAACGTTGAAGTGCCATCTTGTCTTTTCCGAGGTCGATGCCGTTCTCTTTTTTGAATTCCGCAACGAGATAGTCGATAATTTTTTGGTCAAAGTCATCTCCACCGAGACGGTTGTCACCAGCTGTAGCGACAACTTCGAATACACCATCACCAAGTTCAAGAATCGACACGTCGAACGTACCGCCACCGAGGTCATAGATTAAGATCGTGTGGTCTTCACCTTTATCTAATCCGTAAGCGAGTGCAGCAGCTGTCGGCTCGTTGATGATTCGTTTAACATCAAGTCCAGCGATCTTACCAGCATCTTTTGTCGCTTGACGCTCCGCATCGTTGAAGTATGCAGGAACTGTGATGACAGCTTCCGTGACTGTTTCACCGAGGTAGTCTTCCGCATCCTTTTTCAACTTCTGCAAAATGATTGCCGAGATTTCTTGTGGTGTGAATTTCTTGCCGTCTACATCAACTGTATGCGCTGTTCCCATGTGACGTTTGATTGATTGGATCGTGTTCGGGTTCGTGATGGCCTGACGTTTCGCGACCTCACCGACTTGACGCTCTTCTCCTTTGAATGCGACAACCGAAGGAGTCGTACGGTTACCTTCTGCGTTTGAGATGACGACTGCTTCGCCACCTTCCATTACTGCCACACATGAGTTTGTAGTCCCTAAGTCAATACCGATAATTTTACCCATCGTTTATTCCTCCGTCTCGTTAAGTAGTGTTATTCTGCAACTTTTACCATGCTTGGGCGAATGACTCGACCATGCATCGTGTAACCTTTTTGAAGCTCCATCGTCACAATGCCTGACTCGAACTCGTCGCTCGGTTCTTGCATGACTGCTTGATGGAAGTTCGGGTCGAACGGTTGTCCAACTGCTTCAATTGCTTCGACTTGCTCAGCATTTAATACGTCCAGCAGTTGACGATGAATCATGTCCACTCCCGATTGAATCTGCTTCGCATCTTCTGAAGTTGCATTTACTTGAAGTGCACGCTCAAAGTTATCAATGAGCGGAATCAATTTTTCAATGACAGACTGTGAAGCAAACTTGACACGTTTTGCGTTTTCTTCGTTCGTCCGACGACGGAAGTTGTCAAAGTCGGCACGAATGCGGAGCTCGCTCGCTTTCAACGCTTCGATTTCTTTTTGTAAGTCCGTCCCCTCAGAACTTTCTTCCACAATCTCAGCATTTAAAACCTCATCTTCATTTGATTCAACTGACTCGTTCTCTTCTGTCTGTGCCGAATCTACAGATTTTTCTTCAAGCACTTCTTCTTGCTCATGCCCATTTTGATGATCTGCTGCCATAGTAAAACTCCTTTCCGTCATTCATCTAATTTCGTCCGTCGCAACGCTTCGATAATTTGTCCCATCATTTGGACACCATGACGATAATCCATCCGGGTCGGACCAATCATGGCAATCGTTCCGAATGTTTTTCCATCTAGTGTATAATCCGAAGTGATGACACTACAATTTTGAAGGGCGACAATTCCGTTCTCGCTCCCAATGCTCACATAAATCTCTCGATTTGGCAACGATTCGAGCCAATGTGTCAATCGTTCCTGTTCGTCAATCCATTCTAGAAATGGACGTAGCGTGTCGAGCGTCTGAAATTCGGGTTGGTTGAAGATTTTCTTCTTGCCTCCTAGATAAAGCGAGGATGGCGTTTGAATCCCAACCGTCGATTGGATCAGTTGCATCATATTCTCGTACTGCTGTCGCTGCGCGAGCTGCAATTTAGCAACTTCTTCTCCGATTCGAACTTTTAGCTGTCCAATCGATGTTCCGACAAGTCGATCGTTTAACAATCGAATCGTTTCCTCGATGACGTCAGGAGCGACACGTGATTCAAACATGACGGTTCGATGTTCGACATGACCTTGATCTGTGACAATGAGAACGACACCCCGTCGCTCATCTAATGGCATAAAGTCCACACGTGCCAATGTTTCCATTTGACTGTTTGGACCGAGGGCGACCGTTGTATAATTGGTCAAATCAGAAAGGAGATCAGCAGCTTGGCGAATCAGGATTTCAGACTCTTTAGAAGATTGTTTTAAACGCTCTTCTAGACGACCTGTTTCCCGCTCGTCAATGATTTGTTTCTCGACGAGATGGTCCACATAATATCGATATCCGATTTCGGATGGGATTCGACCAGCGGAAGTATGCGGTTTCTCAATCAACCCCATGTCTTCTAAATCGGCCATATCGTTCCGAATCGTCGCCGAGCTAAACGTTAAGTCATCTCGCTTTGACAACGTACGTGAACCGACCGGTTGGGCTGTCTGAATGTAATCGTCAATAATGGCTCGAAGAATGAGCAATTGTCGATCGGTCAGCACAACATCACTCCTCTCTGAAAAAATTACCCCACTTTATTAGCACTCATATTTAACGAGTGCTAATCACACTTCAAATATTATCATGTTCTCACAATATGTCAATTCATACACTCGGATTTTTTCACCTTTTTTACGAACGGCAAACCTGAAAAAGAAGAATCGTTTCGTTATGATAGAACGTGAGGTGATGAAATGTTTACAACAAAACAATTTGACGTATTTAAGCAGGACGGACTCGACGAACGGATGTCTGGCATCCGCTCGGATATTCAACCGCTCTTCCACCGGATATATGACGAGGTCGGGCCAAAGCTCGAGGCCGATGTCGGAATCCCCCTTTACCTTCACGTTGCGAAACACGCACGACGTACGGTGAACCCACCGAAAGATACATGGATGGCGATTTGCCACGACAAACGAGGGTACAAAAAACATCCACACTTACAAGTTGGGCTGTTTGACGATCGTGTCTTCATTTGGCTTGCGTTCATTTATGAGATGCCAAACAAGGACGCCATCGCGAAACATTTACAACAAATCGATTTGAAATCGACATTCCCCGATTTCCATATCGCGGGTGACCATATGAAAAAAGAGGCGTTCCTAGTCGAAGATACGTCAAATGAAGACATTCAATCGCTACTTGAGCGATTCGGTACTGTTAAAAAGGCTGATTTCTTGATTGGCCGACAACTTCCCGCCAATGCATCGATTCTTCAAAACGAAGATGCATTTCTTGCATTAGTAGAAGATACATTTGGTCGACTCACACCGCTCTATCGCGACCTCGTTTTGTAACATAAAAAATGGACAAATCCCTCGTGAAGGATTTGTCCATTTTTTATGACTCGGTATGTTGGAGTTTTGCTTCTCCAATAAAGGCGGCAAAGGCCTCATTGGCGAGTGGCAAACCGGACGCCGTTAAACGGATATGTGTGTCCGTCCGTTCAATCAACGATTTTTTCACCAACTCTTCGATGACGTGACCGAACACCTCATCGAGCGATGCCCCATATTTCTGTTCAAATGTTTGAAGTGAGACCCCGGCACGCATACGTAGTCCGAGGAACAACTCTTCTTCCATTTTTTCCACTTCTTCAAGCTCCGTCACCCGTTTCACAGGGATGCCTTCTGCTTTAATATAGTGAGGAATCGGAGCGATATTGGCACGACGTGTCCCGTTCAAATAACTGTGCGCACCGGCTCCAAATCCATAGTACTCTTCATTGCGCCAGTACACTTGATTGTGACGGCTCTCTCTTCCAGGCAAGCCATAGTTGGAGATTTCATATTGTTTGAGACCATGACGTTCAAGCGTTTCCATCACTTTCAAGTACATTTCGACTTCGACATCTTCCCCCGGTAAACGGAGCTTCCCTTTTCGATCTTGAATCGCAAAGACGGTATGCGGCTCGAGGATCAACGAATAAGAGGAAACATGTTGAATCGGTAATTGAAGTGCCAACTCTAAATCACGATCAATTTGTTCAAGCGTTTGTTCCGGAAGACCGAACATAAGGTCAATCGAGATGTTATCGAAGCGTTTTGCCGCTTCGTTCACCGTCTCGAACACATCATCCGCTCGATGCGTTCGTCCGATGCGCTCGAGTCCACCATCATCAAACGTCTGGACACCGAAACTAAGTCGGTTGACGCCACCCGCTTTCATCGTGTCGAGTTTTTCGGCACTTACAAAGTTCGGGTTCGCTTCGACAGAATACTCCAAGTCGTCTGAGGCTAGTGGCAGAAGGTGTTGACGGACCATCTCCATCAGGCGCGCCATCTGTTCCTCATTGAGCGCGGTCGGTGTCCCACCACCGATAAAGATGGTATCAATCCGATCAGTCGGAAACGCCTCGAGCGTCAACTCTATCTCTCGTTCTATTGCATCTAAATATTCATCAACAGGTTGATTTTTTAGAAACACCTTGTTGAAATCACAGTAATAACAAATATGTTCACAAAATGGAATGTGAAGATATACGGCTTTAGCCAATTTCGGCCACCCCTTTCTTCTCTTTCCATTTATAACGCTTTTCGTCCCTTCTTTCCAGCCTGCGCCATCAGTCGAACCGATGAATGAAGAGACCACTCTTTAATTTCGGTTCGAACCAGGTCGATTTCGGAGGCATCTGTCCACCCTCATCCGCCACGTGCATCAGCTGTGTCATCAGCGTCTCATGACACGTGAACAGCATTCGGTCCAGCTCTAGAGTCAGCTTTTCTAATTCCACGACTGTCTTGTTTCCACCGACAAAATCGATTCTCCCATCTGTCCGAATATCCTCCACGTTGAAATATGGCGTCAGAATATCTCGTTGTAGGATAGCAACGTCAAGACTAGGGTCCTCTTGCCGCTTCGTCAACTTATAATATTTCCCTCGATAGGCGACTCCGAAGACGCCATGTTCTTTCGGCAGGACAAGACCATCCTCCTCATCGATCGCATACGAGAAAGAAAGTCCTTCTAACATATTTTCCACTTCTTCTGGAGCAATCGCTGTCATCACTCGATGATACGGCAAAATCGTCAACTCGTCACTCGGGAAAAGGACACCTAAGAAGTGTGTACGTTCATTCTTTTGAGAACGATCTCCACTCATCCCGGAAACGACCGCCGCTGCTTTCGCGCGATGATGTCCATCCGCAATATAGATTGACGGAATAGTTGCGCCAATCATCATGACACGAGCGAGTTCACGGTTTGGAATCATGAATCCTTCATGCACGACGCCTCGTTCATCCGTGAACGAGAATAACGGGTCTCCGTCTGTCGCTTTATGTAAGATTTGCTTCAAGTTTGCATGTGGAGGATGACTGAGTAAAATGGGACCGGTGTGCGCTCGCGTCGCTCGGACATGTTCAACGCGTTCCCGTTCTTTCACTTCCCTCGTATGTTCGTGAATCTTGATTCGACCGGCTTCATAGTCCGCGACTGAAAATGTGGCGACTAACCCGGTTTGCTGACGCCCTTTCCGCGTCAAACGATAGACGTAAAATCCGTTCGGACGTTCCGTCAACTCCTTTTCATAAAGACGTTCTAGCTCATGACGCGCCAGTTCCCCCCACTTCTCAAGGGAAAGGTTTTCTTGAAGCGCTTCTGGCTTATCTACTTTTAAAAATGAGTTCGGTTTCTTAGCGATGGTTGCTCTTGCCTCTTCTACCGAAACGATATCGTACGGGTCTGCAGCAACATCTTCAGGGTGTATTGGCATATATGGGCTAAACGGTTTAAATACGACCATCATATCCTCCTTAAAATTCTCGGACGCGAATCACGCCCTTGATTTCGTAAAGCGCATGAATGGACAACGGTTCATGCTCAAAGTTGTCTAAATCAATTAACGTATAGGCCATTTCACCACGACTGCGATTAACCATGTTGTCAATGTTCAATCCGTGAGAGGCGAGCTCCCCTGTGATTTGTCCGACCATGTTCGGTACGTTCTGGTGTAAAATTCCGAGTCTACGTTTTCCTGTATACGGAAGTTCTACATTCGGGAAATTGGCAGACGATCGAATATTGCCGGTCTCTAAATATAATTTGAGTGTTTCGACGGCTTGGACGGCACAGTTGACCTCCGATTCCTTTGTCGACGCACCGAGATGAGGCAATGCCATCACTTGAGGGTGTCCGATGAGCGAGTGCCGAGGGAAATCCGTGATATATAACCCGACATGATGATGGAACGCTTCTACTAGATCGTCATCATTTACGAGCTCTCCGCGTGCGAAATTCAATACGGTCATACTTGGCTTCATCCGCTCGAACCAGCTCCGGTCAATGCTGAAGCGGGTCTCTTTCGTTAGCGGCATATGAATCGACAAGATGTCAACAACCCCTAGAACCTCACTTAAGTGTTTGGCACGCGTGACGTGTTTCGAAATGTTCCAAGCGGCATCGACTGATAGATGTGGGTCATACCCGATGACATCGACCCCGAGTTGGAGTAGATCGTTAGCGAGTGACGCTCCGATCGCCCCAAGACCGATGATGCCCACTTTTTTACCGCGTAATTCGGACCCGAGAAATTGTCGCTTCTGTTGTTCCATCGCTTCTTCTAACAGAGCTTGTGACGCGACCGTCTGTTCGTTCACCCAGTTAAAGCCGTTCACGATCGGTCTGACCGAGAGAATCATACTGGCAAGGACGAGTTCTTTTACCGCATTCGCATTCGCACCAGGAGTATGAAACGCCACGATCCCTTGTTTTGCGAGCTGATCAAGCGGGAGATTATTGACGCCGGCTCCAGCTCTGGCGATGGCAAGTAAATGTGACGGAATCTCTTCATTGTGCACGTTATGACTTCGAAGTACCCAAGCATCGGCTTGATCTGAAACATTGATCATATACTCGTTCGGTTCAAATCGTTTCAAACCGGCAGAAGCGATTTGGTTAAATGTTTTGATGTGATACATTCGTTTCCTCCTCAAATGCTCTCATGACGTCAACAAGTCGTTTTGCTCCTTCTAGCGGCATCGCGTTGTATAGACTCGCACGTAATCCACCGACAGAACGATGTCCGCCGAGCTCGAGTAATCCATGTTCTCGGGCAAACTGTTGAAAGTTCCTGTCTCGATCACGGTCACCCGTCGTGAACGGGATGTTCGTCAAGGAACGGCGTTCTCCCGACACGAGAGGAGAAAATACGTGCGATTGTTCAAGGAACGAATAGACCCTCTCGCTTTTTTCACGATTTAGTCGCTCCATTGCCTCGACACCACCTTGATCTTCGACCCATTTGAGAACACGTTCGGCCACATACATACTGAACGTCGATGGTGTGTTAAATAACGTATCGACATGAGACGCGTAATGAAGGTAACTCGGCAACTCCATCGACTGAATCAAGTCGCGACGGATGATGACGACCGTCAGTCCTGCTGGTCCAATATTTTTCTGGGCACCCGCATAAATCATCCCGAAACGCTCGACGTCAATCTGCTCGGCAAGGATATTCGAAGAGGCATCCGCGATGACCGGGACGTCCACGTCAGGTATGTTTGTAAACCGGGTTCCTTCAATCGTATTATTCAGTGTGACGTGAAGGTAGTCGACATTCTGAGCAAGGCTCGGTTCAAATGACATCCCCCCCGTCTCATCAATGATTGGGTGAATGACGTTGACCTCTCCAAAGTGCCTGGCATCTTCTAGCGCTTTTTTAGACCAAATCCCTGTATCGATATAGGCGAATCGATTTCGATTCCGTAAATTCATCGGGAGCATGGAAAATTGCAGCGTCGCCCCACCTTGAAGCCAGAGAAGGGAATAACTCTTAGGAATATACATAAGTCTCCTCAATCTTGCTTCAAGAGCGTCGACTACATGTTGGAACGACTCCGAGCGATGACTCGTTTCGATAATGGAGACCCCTTCATATTCAAATGACAGAAGATGGTGTTGAATCTCTTGCATCACTTCTTTTGGTAGCATGCCGGGACCCGCAGAATATGTATACGTCGACACGGTGTTTCCTCCTCTTTGATCTGTCTAAGGGTGTACTCTTCCTTAAACGAAGTGCCATTTCCTGCCTAAACAAAAAAATCACCCCGATTCGAAAATCAGGGTGATTCAATCCAATTATTCTTCGTCCATCGATAGTACAGACATGAACGCTTCTTGCGGGACTTCGACAGACCCGACCATCTTCATGCGTTTCTTACCTTCTTTTTGTTTCTCGAGGAGTTTACGCTTACGTGAGATATCTCCCCCATAACATTTAGCCAAAACGTTTTTACGAAGGGCTTTGATTGTCGAACGGGCAACAATTTTCGTTCCAACGGCAGCCTGTACCGGGACTTCGAACTGCATCCGTGGGATGAGTGCCTTCAATTTCTCAACGATGACTTTTCCGCGCTCATATGCGAAGTCACGGTGAACGATGAAGCTAAGCGCATCGACCACTTCGTTGTTGAGCAAGATATCCATCTTCACGAGACGTGATTGACGATAGCCGATCAACTCATAGTCGAGAGACGCATATCCTTTCGTACTCGATTTCAACTGATCGAAGAAATCGTAAACGATTTCACTAAGTGGGATCTCATACGTGATTTTGACACGTGTCGTATCGATATATTGCATATCGATGAACGTTCCACGTTTCTTCTGGCAAAGTTCCATGATGGCACCTACGTAATCGTTTGGTGTCATGACAGCCGCCTTGACGTATGGTTCTTCAATCGATTCCACTTTTTGTTGTTCCGGCATTTTCGATGGGTTATCGACGTGGACGACCTCTCCTGAAGTTGTCGTCACGTGGTAAATTACCGATGGTGCCGTTGTGATCAAGTCGATGTTAAACTCACGTTCAATCCGTTCTTGAATGATCTCCATGTGAAGCATTCCGAGGAACCCACAACGGAAACCGAATCCGAGCGCTTGTGACGTTTCTGGTTCAAACTCGAGCGCGGCATCAGAAAGTTGAAGCTTTTCAAGTGCCTCACGGAGGTCGTTGTAGTTGGCTGCATCAATCGGATACAATCCACAATACACCATCGGATTCATTTTACGGTAACCCGGAAGTTGTTCTGTTGCCGGGTTTTTCGCAAGCGTGATCGTGTCCCCGACACGAACATCTCCAACTGTTTTAATTGACGCTGAAAGCGTACCTACATCCCCGACATTCAATTCTTTGACGGAGACAGGTTTCGGTGTTGATACCCCGAGGTCTGTCACTTCGAACGTTTTGCCTGTCGCCATCATTTGAACTTTATCTCCCACTTTGACCGAACCATTGACGATTCGAATCGATGCGACGACACCACGATAGGCATCGTAGTACGAGTCAAAAATGAGGGCTTGTAACGGCTCTGACGGGTCACCTGTTGGAGGTGGCACGAGTTCGACGATTTGCTCGAGGATTTCCTCGATTCCAATCCCTGCCTTCGCAGAAGTCGGGACTGCATCACTCGCGTCTAGTCCGATGACATCTTCAATTTCTTGACGCACACGCTCGACGTCCGCTGACGGCAAGTCGATTTTATTGATGACCGGAATGATTTCGAGGTCGTTATCGAGTGCTAAATAAACGTTTGCGAGCGTTTGCGCTTCAATCCCTTGAGCCGCATCGACGACGAGAATCGCACCCTCACATGCTGCAAGTGAACGCGACACTTCATACGTGAAGTCGACGTGTCCTGGCGTGTCAATCAAGTGAAGAATATACTCTTCTCCGTCTTTTGCCGTATAGTTTAATTTAACAGCGTTTAATTTAATCGTAATACCACGTTCACGCTCAAGATCCATCGCGTCAAGCGTTTGCTCTTTCATCTCACGAGCCGTGAGTGCACCTGTTTTCTCAAGAATCCGGTCAGCAAGCGTCGACTTTCCATGATCGATATGGGCGATGATGGAAAAGTTACGAATCTTCTTCTGACGATTCTCTAATTCTTGTTTGTTCATATATGGGTTCACCTATCCTTCTCATGCATACCGTGTCATTATATCAAAATCCTAAAGTAATGTGTACGACCTACTACAACAATACCACATATAGTTTTCAGAATAATCATCAAGTGGTTGCTTTTCATATAACCGTTTGCTACAATTGTGCTTGTTCTGTTGAATGATTACTTGAAGTAATAAGAACATACACTTTCTTGTTTCAGGAGGTGACAAACAATGGCAAACATCAAATCAGCAATCAAACGTGCAAAAACTTCTGAAAAGCGTCGTGTTGCGAACTCACAAGAGAAAGCGGCAATGCGTACAGCAGTAAAACGTGTTGATGCTCTCGTACTTGAAGGAAACAAAGAAGCTGCTCAAGAAGCTTTCGTCCTCGCTACGAAGAAGCTCGACAAGGCTGCATCAAAAGGCCTTATCCACAAAAACAAAGCAGGTCGTGATAAATCACGCCTCGCAGCTCGTATCGCTGCTCTCTAATTAGAGACCAAACGAAACAGCCGCCTCCTATTTGGAGCCGGCTGTTTTTTTGTAGACCATGACGTAATGAGGGCCAATGCCCGGAATATCGAACGGTTCACCGATTCGTGTAAGACCATTCCGTTCATAGAAACGAACGGCCACCTCTCTTGCATTACACCACCATGAATCATCAAGTTCTTCATGCAGTGCCTGTAAAAACCGAGAGCCAATCCCTTGTCCAGCTTGCTCCGGGTTTGTCGCCATCCCTCGCAATTGAAGCGGAACCTTCACCCCATCGATTCGTTTCGAAGACTGCATGACTGTAGCGATCGACAGCACTTGACCGCCTTCAACCCAGGCGAAATGACGAGTCGTCGACGCCTCATCCCCATCAAAATAACACGTCTCCACGCTCTTACCTGGTCTGAGAACGATATGTCGAAGTGGGATGACATCTTCGAGTGTGACTTGTTTAAATCCCATTTTCTCACCTCACAATAGGGCTAGTTGGCAAACGAGCGTATCGAAGACAATTTGCTTGTCGCCGCGACCTGTTTTCATTGCTTCATCCGCATCCGCAATCAACGTCAGCGCTTGAGCGAGCTGTGCTTCTGAAAAGTTACGACTCGCTTGCGTCGCCAGTTTTACAGTATAAGGATGCGCTCCAATCTTAGAGGCAATTTGCTTCTCTCCATACCCTGCTTCAGTCAACTGCTTTGATAAGTACATATTTCGGTATTGCCTCGCCAACAAACTGAGAAGTCCGATTAGTTCTTGTCCTTGTTTCTCTAAGTCTCGGACTAATCGAAGTGCTGCATCCGCACGGCGTTTGACGAGAAGCTCAGACAGCTGAAAGACGTTATCCTCTAGTGTGCGCGGCACTAAATCATTTACAATGTCAATCGGGATCATAGCACCTGTTCCGGCATATAACTGAAGCTTTTCTAATTCTCGGACTAATTTCCCCCAGTCATCTTGACAGAGGAACAGCAGTCGCTCTATGGTTGCCCGCTCCATTTTCTGTTGTTCTTGACTGAGCGTATCATTCACATACCGCATCAATTCTGCCTGACTCGGTTTTTTTGCTTCAAGTACGATGGCCCGTTCTTTCAGACGTTTCACGATTTTTTTTCGTTCATCGAGTTTTTCTGACTCGACGATGAAGACGAGAACGGAGTAAGTTGCCGGTTGAACAACATATTCGGCAAGACGGTCGACGTTATGCTTTTGCTTTTCTTTCGCTCCCGTCAAAAATTGGGCATTCTTGACGATCACCGTCCGATATTCACTAAAGAACGGAACGGTTTCCGCTTCATCGAGGGCAGTATCTAATGACGTTTCTTGAAGATCGAGTTGCATGACGTCAAATTGATCACCGGACGGATTAGCCGACTTCACAATCCCACGTTCCCACGTTTCAAGTAAATACTTTTCGGTGCCATGGAGAACATAGACGCTCGCTAGTTTACCATTATGTAACCACGGTTCATTCAAAACACACACCACTTTCACAATTTATTCTCATCTAAACATAGATTATCTTCGCATGATTCGCTATACTTATAAAGGAAGTATGATAAGGAGGGACCTAATATGCAAATCAACTCAGTACGCCCACCGAGTGAAAACCCGTTTGAAAATGACGTTCAATGCAAACGTAATGACGCCATCGACTCTGCGATCGGCTTCATCGTCCCATTTGGCTTTTTCTTTACGATTTTCTTCATCGGTGTCATTATCAAATTCTTGAGCCTATAAGTTTTCAAACGATTGCCCCGGGGGAGCAATCGTTTTTTAGTGTATCACATTTATTCATACGCTACTCAATGATCCCCCGACACATTCTTTTTTCGCAGACAATCATGCCATCGACGTCGGTACGTAATAAGTGACGCCCCGCAATTCGCTGGAGCGTCTCCTCGTGTGGATGCCCATAGCGGTTGTTCGCACCGACACTCGCGATGACCCATTCTGGGTCAGTTCGTCGAAGTAATGCTTCACCAGAGGATGTGTTTGAACCGTGATGCCCCAGCTTAAAGACATCGACGTCAAGTGGCGGTAACTTGTCTTCTTCCTCAATCGGCAAATCTCCTGTCAACAAGTATCGCATACCACCCACGTTCATGTAGAGACTGATAGAATGTGCATTTTCGTCTTCATGTGGTTGGCCGGGTGCCACAATCCACATCCAAGGGAACGGACGATCTCCCGCCTCGACGTAACGAATTCTCGTCCCGTATGTTGTCGCGAGTTGAACAAGCTCTTCTCGTTTTTCTTTATCCGCCACTTCTTTTGATAACCATATCTCTTTGACGGTCACGTGCTTCAACAAGCCTTCTAACCCTCCTGTGTGATCGTGGTCTGCATGTGTGAGCATGACGAAATCAAGCGAGCGCTCACCACGTTTCCAAATATAAGGCGCCACGACATCAGCTCCTGGATCATAGACTGATTTTTTTTGCTCATTTGGATCTTGAAAAACACCCCCGACATCGATAACCCCCATGATCCCCCCTGATTCGACGACAATCGCATCACCCTGACTAACGTCTAAAAATGTCACCCTAGAGGTCTCTGACCATTCAGACCAACCCACAACGGCCCCACACGTTAACAGGACAATGCCCCATCCGAGCCATCGTCTTTTTTCCATAAGGAGCAAACTTCCCCATATCCCGACCACCAAAACGATTCCAGAAGGGACTGCGAGTTCGTGTAATGGTATCCACAGTCGATTCTGATCATGAATCGTAAAAACACCGCTCACAGCATCCAACACGACCATCATCATTGGAGCGACTTGTGGAATGAGCCAAGTGGCAAAAGCAATCGGCATAATCACCCATGATATGCAAATCGCCATCACTATATTCAAAATCGGTGCCAAAAGAGACAAGACCGGTTGAACCTGCCAAAGAACCAATAATCCAAACAATTGCGCAAAGAGTGACAGTTCGAACAATCCGGTCCAGATTCGTTTAGTGACCAGTAAGAAAAAAGTCATGCCAACCGTCAATTGAAAACCAAGATTCATCACTAGGAACGGCTGAACGGACAACATGCCAGCTGCACACCAACTGAGAAGTCGAATCGGGTCCCGAACTGTCACACCAAATAGTGAGAGGAGCAGGATTACATCCGCCACTACGACCGCGCGGGCGACCGGTGGCGAGAAACCCGTTATCCATCCAAATGCGGTAATCGTTAAGAGGATACATACTGTCTTTGTTTCACGTCGAAATGGGATTCGGTGTAACATTGCCCGGAAAATAATAATTAACATGGCGACATGAGATCCCGAAATGACGAGAAGGTGGAGGAGTCCCGTCACGCGATAGGAAAATGAGGTCTCTTCATCCAGCATACGGCTCTCTCCAAACAATAATGCCTCGATATATAATGCGACGTCTGCCTGATAACGCTTTTCGATCTGTTGAAGTTGTCGTTCTTTCCATCTCAACATACGTCCATGCAACCCAGAAGTTGGATGGCACGCACCGATTCGAACCACCTTTCCTTTAAACGATATGTTCGCACTCTCCGCCCAAGCCCGTTCATCAAAACCACCAGTATTTCGAAGCGGTTGAAATTCTTCCTGTTTCATTTTAACGAGACAGGTCTCTCCAGGTTTTCCGCCAGCTAGTTCGCGTCCTCGCAAAACACCTTGAAGACCGTCTACGTCCCCATACAGTCTTACCGATTTCCCATTCTCTTTTCGACTTTCGATTGAGAAGGTGATCGTGTCTGACGGTAACGATTCTGTAGGGGTCGTATGGAACGATGCAATACAGATGAGTCCAATCACTCCGGCTTTCGCATACAGGCCTTGCCCACGTCGTGTAACCAGATAAAAGACACTAGCGACCACAGAAACCAAATAGAATCCTTCTGTCAAGCCGGTTACAATAAGCACCGCAAACAATGGAAACAGCGGCATTCTATGGCACCAATAAGTATGGCTTCATACTTTCTAACGTCTTTTCCCCGAAGCCTTTGACATCTCCTAACCCTTCATACGTTTTAAACGGGCCATGTTCTTTCAGATGATTTAAAATCGCCTCAGCCTTGGCCGGCCCGATTCCCGGAACTGACATCAGTTCTTCTTTCGTCGCACTATTGACATGAATACCGTTCGATTCTACTTCCGAACTTGGTGTCGCTTGTGCAATCGGCGGGTCACCTTTTTTAGGAACAATGATTTTAACCCCATCGACCAACAATTGAGCCAAGTTTAACTGTTCCGGGTCGGCTTCATTTGTTAAAACAGCCAAAGACAGGACATCACCGACTCTCGCCCCTTCAGGCACGGTATATACGTCCGGTGACTCGACCGCCCCCGTAACATAGACAACGAGCTCTAAACGCTCTGGTGTCACTGGAGGCGCAACTTCTTCCGTTTCCACCACAAAATCATCGACAACGCGTTGCTCCGGTTCTTTCTTATAAAACAAATACCCGACACCTAGGAATAAAACAACGACGAGACCGATTACGAGCTGTTTCCATCTATCCATCCGATTCACCACCTGATTTAACTGTTGCATCTAGTATGCCGAATCACATCTCTTGAGACATGGCCCCTTCTTCTCTTCAGTCGTACCCTTAGGGATTGTTTTGTGTGGGTATTGCAGACTGCACTCATACGTGAAACGCTCTTCAATCACTCAATTCCATGACAAAAAACGAAGGCCAACTCGTGGCCTCCGTTTGTACTGTTCACGCTAGATTATTCTTCTTCGAAATGTTGGACCTGACCAGCAAGTGCCGCCGCCTGTCCTTCTAATTCTTGCATCAATGTAAAGATTTGATCGAAGCTCGCTTGCTGTTCTTTCATAGAGGCTGCCACTTCTTCATTTCCAGCCGCCAATTCTTCTGTCACACCAGATACTTCCTCGACCCGACGCAAGACGTTGTTTACCTCGTTACTCGATGTACGCATCTCTTGCTCAATCGTACGAACGAACGAAGCGACATGGTCTGTTCGTTCATGGATTCGGTTGAACGCTTCTTTCGTCAATCCGAACGCTTCTAGTTGCGCTTCTTGCTCACGTTTTGATTCGTTCACCGTTTCCGTCAAACGTACGACTTCTTGTTGAATCGTTTCGACGACGTGGAAAATGGAACGGGTTGCTTTATTGCTTTCTTCTGCCAACTTCTTCACTTCACTCGCAACGACCGCGAATCCACGTCCTGCTTCACCAGCACGAGCCGCTTCAATCGCTGCGTTCAAAGCGAGTAAGTTCGTCTGTGCCGCAACATCTTCGACGAGTTTCGCCATCGATTCGATCTCTGCCGTCTGTCTCGCAAAGTGGTCCATTCGTGTGACGAGCACTTCATTCCGTTCGCTTGAGCGGTCGAGAATATGCTCTTGATCGGTTAACGTCTCAATTCCAGCCGCTACTTCACGTGTCATCTCAGACGTTTCTTCCGTCGTCTGCTTCGTCTGATTCAAGCTCGTCTCAAAGGAAGTCGCCATCGTATGAACCGAGCTGAGTGTCTCCTGCAATTCATTTGCGATCGATTGCGCACCATGCGCCATTTCATCAACCGCATTTGTAATGTTAGACGTTGTGTTCACGACTGCCTCATTCTCAGCCGCTGCCGTTTCGGTCATGCCGTTCACTTTCATCGATGTGACACGAATTGAGCCAATCACGGTTTGAAGAGATGCCGTCATATCTCGCATGGCACGTTCTAATCGACCAATCTCATCTTTTCGCGTCGATTCCGGTAACGTGACGAGACGTCCCGCCGCAATCGCTTCAGCTACTTCTACGTTTCGTTCGAGCGGTCGTGTGATCGAACGGGCAAAGAAGAAATTATAGACACCGAGAGCTAAAATCACGAGAATCGTCAAGAGAATCGAAATCCATAATAGACGCTCCGTCTCATCCGCCGCCTCTACTTGAAGTGCCTCATAAAATGATCCATTTTTCGCAATCAATGTATTGATGTCGTTTAATAATCCTTCCAATTTCGCTGCCTGGATTCGAGCACCAATCCCACCTTCAAGTGCCGACTCGACGTCTTCATTCACTTGCTCATATTTCATCGTGGCCCGTTCCAAATGATTTGAAAATGCCGGAATCAAATAAGACTGTTTCAAATCACTAAATGTTTCTTCGTTCGTCACGCGAATCCGCTCGAGTTGTGTCAACGTCGATTGATTGGACTGTTCGCCAAGTGACGTCCAGAGGGATTGCTCTTGTAAAAGTGACGTTTCAAGTTGAGACAATTCAATCATTTGACTGCCGTACTGCTCATTATACGTTTGTAAGCGATTCAAGGTCGACAACACATAGCTCATCATCAGAACAATCAAGACGACGGTGAACACGGTCGAGAAGATAAAACGTTTACGTAAGCTCATTCGAGTGTCCCCTCCTTCAATTGACGTTCTACTGATTCATACTCCGTTGTCTCTTTTTCATCCCATTGAATACGACGAAGTGGGGCTAACCCAACTCCACCTTCTTCAATACCTAGAATGACATGATCATTAAATGGCTTTTCCGTGACACGACCCGCAATTTCTACAATCGCCAAATCGACTTGTTTCAACATCGATGTCACGACCGCATCCGGTGCGATCATCGATTGGTCACTATCGACTCCGATTGCTTTGACGCCGTATTTTTCAGCCGTTTCGAGTACACCGACCCCTGTAAGTCCCGCTGCTGCATAAAGAACGTCTGCCCCTTCTTTAATTTGCTTCTCAGCGAGTTCACGACCGAGTTCCGGTGAAGCAAAATCATTTGAGAAATCGACGAGCATCTCCACATCCTCGTTCACTGCCTTCGCGCCACGCTCAAACCCTGCTTCAAATTTTTGAATGAGTTCAATGTCCATCCCACCGATGAATCCAATCGTATCGGATTCCGTTTCAAGACCGGCCACCGCACCAGCAAGCGTACTACCTTCTCCCTCTTCGAACGTGATGTTCAAGACGTTTGGAAGTTCAGACACGCCATCAATGAGGGCAAATTGCTGATCTGGGTGTTCTGCCGCTACAGCCTCTAAGTCTTCTTGACACGCAAAACCAAGACCGACGATCACATCATGTCCCTCTTCTACCAATTCTTCAAAACCAACCTTATACGTCTCTGTTTCTGCTAATTCACGATAATCAACGAACCAATCGCCCGTTTCACGTAGCTCACCCATCCCACGCATGGCTGCGTCACTGAACGATTGGTCCCCGAGACCAACGTCAGATAGGACGACCCCCATCGTCTGTCGTTCTTCTACCGTGGTATTCGGGTTGTCGATTACCGACTGACAACCGGACAACCAAAGGGTGCAGGCTGTGATTGTACTGAGCATTATGCTTTTCTTCATGTATTCAATACTCCCTCTCTCTAATGGTCTGACAACCCTTATATCGACCGAGAAGGCACTGTTCTCCATGATTTTTTTTAAAAGTTGTGGGAATAAAAAAAGCCATAGACATCGTCCATGGCTTCGTACACTTATTCTTTAGAAGCAGCAACCGTCGTATCGGCTAATTCTCGCTCCGGTGTTGGCGTTTTCGCAACGTTCCCTTTTCCAGCAAAGTTCTCGAGCAAGTCTTTCATATCGATGCCCGATGAAGCTTTTAACGTTTGTTGAAGTGAGGCCATGAGGTCGGTTGCGTAACCTGTTACTTTACCGGCTCCACCGTTTTGACCGCCACCCGTGTCGACGACCGTGATTTGATCGATGTTACCAAGTGGCGATGCAATTTCTTTCGCATAATCAGGAAGCATCTTGACGACCATATCGAGAATCGCTGCTTGTCCGTATTGTGCGAAGGCTTCGGCAATCTTCTCTTTCGCTTCGGCTTCTGCAAGACCAGTCAAACGGATGATTTCCGCTTCCGCCTCACCTTTCGCACGTTCAGAATCTGCTTCTGCAAGACCTGCCAAACGTACGCGTTCCGCATCGGCTTTCGCCTGTGCTTCAATCCGATACTTCTCAGCATCCGCACTTGCGATTTGACGTGCTTTATCCGCAGCGGCAGACTGTTCGATCGAGTAACGATCGGCATCGGCTTTTTTCTTCACTTCTGAATCATACTGCTTCTCACGACGCATGATTTCTTTCTCTTCGAGCTCAATCTGTTTTTGACGCTCAATGATTTGAACTTGCATCTGTTGTTCGGTGACTTCTTGTTTCGCACGCGCTTCCTCAAGCTCATACGCTTGGTCAGCCCGAGCTTTGGCAACGTCTTGTTCACGACGATATGCCGCAATCCGGAGTTGGTTCTCTTTTTCCGCTTCCGCGATTTCAGAGGCACGCTCGAGTTCCGCCTTCTTCGCATCTTTCATGGCTTCCGCCTGCTTGATGCGCGTCTCTTTGTCCGCTTCCGCTGTCGCGATGTCAGCATCACGCTTCACTTGCGCAATCCGTGGCTTCCCGAGTGATTCCAAGTAGCCGTTCTTATCCCGCACGTCTTTAATCGTGAACGAGACGATAATCAAACCCATCTTCGCCAAGTCTTGTGAAGCGACACGTTGCACTTCTTGAGAAAACTTGTCTCGATTTTTATAAATTTCTTCGACTGTCATCGATCCAAGAATGGAACGTAGATGCCCTTCAAGTACTTCGCGTGCTTCATTCTCACGTTCAATTTTAGGTTTTCCGAGAAATTGTTCAGCCGCTGTCGCGATCTCACTGATCGATCCGCCGATTTTAATGATGGCCGTTCCGTCCGCCATGACGGGTACACCTTGTTCCGTATATACCTCAGGCGTCGTCACCTCTAATTTGCTTGAGAGCAAGCTGAGGGGTTCCGCTTGTTGGAATACCGGGAGGACGAACGTACCGCCACCGCGAATGATTTTCACACGGTTCCCAGATGCATCACTATGTACATTTTTCTTACCTAGATAACTACCTGTCACAATCAACGCCTCATCCGGTCCGACTGTGCGATATTTTAATACGAATACAAATACGAGTGCGAGGATGATGACCCCGACGATGATACTCACTAAAATAGCCGTATTCATGTGTTATTTCTCCTCTCGAATCGTTGGTTCGTCATATGTCATGACGAGTGCGATATTTCCTTTTACTTCAATGATGACTACCCGATGCTTAGTCGAAATGGCTGTTCCGTCCATACTTTGTGCAGTTTTTAAGAGAGACCCCGTGACCGTCTCAATCATGACCTCCCCATAGCCTCCTTCAGGGATGGGAACTGTCAACCGACCGACTCGACCGACTAATGCTTCATCCGTCAAACCAATGGACTCTTCCGCATTTGAAAGTGGTAAAAGCACAAACAAATAAAGAAGCGTTGTCAGGGCGAGAGACCCAACGAGTGCAACAGCGAGCCCGATCATCGGGGAGACATGAGCCAATGCGTTTAAAATAAGTCCGATTCCTGCCCCAAGTGCTAAGAACGATAAAATGACTGCAGGGTTAAACCATCCTTCGAACAGATCGAACGCATCAGAGAACATCATATAAACAAACGTTCCGAAACCAGCGATGATCAACACCCACCAATACAGTTGATCGATTGCCTCCATTACCAGCCCTCCTGTCGACGTCTTTGTTCCATCATCAAAACAGCTCGAAGTTGTTCGACTTCTAACGCGAGTTGATGTTCAACCGCATCCCATTCCGACAGAGATGATGTGGATAAGTCGTTCGCTTCCCGAGTTCGACCAATCGAACGTTCAATACGTCGACGATTATATATGTCGACAAGTTCTTGACGTTCGAGTCGCATCGTCTTTAAAAAATACTCCACTTCTTTTTGAACTTGTACGATTTGATTCGTCACGTCCTCAGAAGAATCTTGCATCAGCAGCCGACGCACTCTCACTTGATGAGCCACTAATTTAGCAATCCTCTCTTCGAGTTCGAGAATGTGCTTATATAATTCTTCTATCTCATCTTGATGCGTGTCATCGCGCCACCACACGTCCATCTCACCTCACTTTTCTCTACTCTCTTCCATATACGTCAAAAGCTCATCTCTGGTTTCAAAAAATCATAAAAAAATGTAAAATGAATTTGCCAGCCAGAAAGGAAGTGCTCATGTTGGGCAACCAAGTCATCAAACTATCAAGTGCATCACAAGAAAAATTAAAAAAGATGTATCAACAATATGCAGTCACACCACCACCATATGCGACATTCAGTGCCAAGACACCAGGATTTGTCGTCACCATCTATCAATCTGGGAAAGTGATGTTCCAAGGAAAAGATGCCGAGACCGAGGCAGTGAAATGGGGAACACCAGCCGAAAAGAAACAAGCATCCGCACCAAACACCATCTTACCTGAAGGATTCTCAAATTGGTCTGTCGTCGGAAGCGATGAGGTCGGGAAAGGGGACTATTTCGGACCACTCGTCGTCGTCGCAGCATTCGTGTCACATGACAAAATTGCACTCGTCAAAGAACTCGGTGTGAAGGACTCCAAACAGCTATCCGATCCTGAAATCATCCGGATCGCGAAGGATTTACATGCAACGATTCCCTATCAAAAGGCGACATTGCATAATCCAGTCTATAACAAAATGCAACGAACAATGACACAAGGAAAGATGACGGCCATCGCGCATAATGCTGCGCTCCGAGCGCTACTTGAAAAAATCGACGAGAAGCCCGCTGCCATTTTAATCGATCAGTTTGCGGAAAAATCCGTCTACTACCAACATCTCCGAGCCGAAAATGATGTCGTCCGGGATGATGTCTACTTTTCAACAAAAGCCGAAGGGCTACACGTCGCCGTTGCAGCCGCATCCATTTTAGCTCGTGCTTTTTTCTTAAAAGAAATGGATAAACTCAGTCAGCAAGTCGGGGTCACCCTCCCAAAAGGAGCAGGCGCAAAAGTCGACCAAGTGGCCGCTCAAATCATAAGACGTCATGGAGAAGCGGTTTTACAATCAATCGCCAAAGTACATTTTGCGAACACGAAGAAAGCGATCAACTTGAACAAACGTCGTTTGTAGAGCTTCGTCATCGATTATGGTATACTCTTTTTACGGTTAAATGAACTTAAAATTTTTGGAGGATAGCGTTCATGTTGCATTATAAAACCTATACGATTAGCGATGACCACCCTTGGGTCATCTTTATACACGGAGCGGGCGGAAGTCTGTCTCATTGGTATCGTCAACTTCGACCATTTCGCAAAAAATATAATGTGTTACTCGTTGATTTACGAGGTCATGGCGGTTCGTACGACGCCGAACAGTCACTTAAGCAACCGCTGAATGCCTATACGTTCGAGGCGGTCGCAAAAGATGTGATTGAAGTCATGGACCACCTAGGTATTGAAAAAGGTCATATGGTTGGACTCTCGTTAGGAACGATTGTGATTCAAGCCATGTTCGAGCATTATCCGAATCGTATCGCTTCGGTCGTTCTCGGCGGGGCCATCGTCAAATTCAATGTCCGCTCTACCATGCTGATCCGGCTAGGTAGCCTCGTCCGAAACTTCGTCCCCTATATGTGGTTGTATAAGTTGTTCGCTTGGATTTTGCTCCCGAAAAAACGTCATAAAAAATCTAGAATGATGTTCGTCCGGGATGCAGCGAACTTATGTCAACGTGAATTTATCCGCTGGTTCAAGATGACGGAAAATATTAACCCGTTATTGAATCAGTTCACGTCGATTCAGACGAACGTCCCGATCCTATATATTATGGGTGATGAGGATTATATGTTCCTCGAAGCTGTCGAACGAACAGCGAAACATCAACCTACGGCAATCGTGGAAATCGTCACGGACTCTGGACACGTCGTCAACGTAGACCAACCTGATCGATTTAATTCGTTGTCGATGAACTTTATCGATCATCAGATTCAAACACGTTCATTACAAATGAGCTAAATCAGGAGGCTACTAGGCTTCCTGAATTTTTTCTTTTTTATTTTCAGAAAATATTGATTATTACAAAAATAGATGGTATTCTTTAGCAAATCCAACGAAGAGGAGATGCTCGAGATGTCCAATCCCGTACATATGAACAGCCTGCTGATTATTATTCGACTGAGGGACTGAAATCGTTTTGTTTTTTAAAACGACTTTTCAGGCCCTTGTTCCCGTGGTAACGGACAGGCGCCTGCAGATTGAAACCGCGCCTATCCCTGATGGATAGGTTTTTTTGTTGGCATATAGACATAGAGGAGATGATGGAAGTGAAGCAGTATATGATGGATCGAATGGTAAAAATTTCAGCAGGTATGGCCAATGCCGTCCTCGTCACGCTCGGTGTCGGTCTATTGATCGAGACGATTGGTAATTTGACCGGAATCGCGATGCTCGTTCAAATTGGACAAGTTGCCAAATCACTGTTGGCACCCGCATTAGGTGCTGGCGTCGCGTTTCAACTTGGGAGCAACACGCTCATCTTGTTTAGCGCGATGATTGCCGCAACCATTGGCGGTGCAGCTTTAAAAGCGACAGAAAGCGGACTCGTCCTCGTTCCAGGTCAACCGATTAGCGCATTGATTGCAGCGGCGGCTGCTGTCTGGCTTGGAAAACGGGTCCTCGGAAAAACAAAGTTTGATATGATGGTCGTTCCGGTCACGGCCGTTCTCGGAGGTGGGATTGTCGGCGTTGCTGCGGCAGCGGTCACGACTCCTCTCATCAACTCGATCAGCCAAGGAATCACCGCATCCGTTGAAACGTCACCGATTGCTACATCTCTTGTCATCGCGCTTGTCTTCAGTGTCATGCTCATGTCACCTGCATCATCTGCCGCACTCGCCATCGCCCTTCAACTGGATCCTGTCGCCAGCGCCGCTGCCTTGATCGGTTGCTCTGCTCAATTTGTTGGCTTCACATTAATGGCATACCGCCAAACCGACCCAGGTGGATTGGTCGCCTCTTTCTTTGTCACACCGAAAGTGCAGTTTCCAAATATCATCAAAAATCCGCGAATCGTTGTCCCACCGTTCATCGCCGCGATGATTTCCGCAC
This sequence comes from Exiguobacterium sp. s22, assembly GCF_018617455.1. Taxonomy (GTDB): domain Bacteria; phylum Bacillota; class Bacilli; order Exiguobacteriales; family Exiguobacteriaceae; genus Exiguobacterium. The sequence goes on along the minus strand of NZ_JACSKD010000002.1, from coordinate 452,541 downwards.
CGATTGCCACTTTGATGTTCTCACTCCAAGTCCCGTACGAGATCGCGGGTCTCGGACTGAACTCCCTCATCGCCCCGCTTCAGATTTTAGCGGTCCAAGGGTTGGATGCATTCCTTATCTTTACGGTGACCGGGGTTGTTCTTCCTGCACTCATTACATGGGCACTTTATCGTGTCACGAGTCTTGTCGGATGGACGAAGTTCGGCGATCTCGCACTCGAGATTCAATAACAAAAGGAGCGTTGTCACAGTGGACAACGCTCCCTATTTTTACGCTCGTAGTTCAGCACCGTGTGTCGTACGGACCGCCTCGACGATTGTTTCATATGCTGTCGTTACTTCATCATCCTGTAACGTTCGTGACGGGTCTTGGAACTTGAGTGAGAAGGCAATCGATTTCTCATCCGCTCCAACGTTCTCCCCTGTATACACGTCAAACAAGACGAGGTCAATTAAGAGTGGACCAGCCGCTTGGCGGATCGTTTGTTCCACAGTACCTGCTGGAATATCACGTGATAAGACGAGTGCCAAATCTCGTGAAATCGATGGATAACGTGGAACGTCTTGATAAAGAAGTGTCTCGTCTCTACGAAGGGCCAAGAGGTCAAGTTCGAACACATACACTTCCTTCATACCGTAGACGTCTTTTGATGTTCCCGGATGCACTTGTCCGACGTATCCGATGACCTCTCCGTCCATCAAGATGTTTGCCGTACGACCAGGATGCATATCAGGCATCGATACGGCCTCATACGTGACATCTAGTCGAAGCGTTTGGACTAACGTGTCGACAATCCCTTTTGCGACGAAATAGTCGACCGGGATCCGTGTTCCTTGCGAACGATGATCCATCCATAGACCTGTGACGACACCAGCCACCCGTTCTTTCTCACGCGGTAACGTTTCTCCGTGCTCCGTATAGACGCGTCCTGTTTCGTAAAGTGCGACGTTTGATTGTTGACGCGCTGTGTTGTAACGCGCCGCCTCCAACAACCCAGGAACGAGCGACGTACGAAGGACTGAACGTTCTTCACTCATCGGCATCGCTAAACGGACGAGCTGGTCGACTTTTCCACCGAAGCGAGTCGCATGTGCCTCACTCGTTAACGAGTACGTAATGGCTTGTGATAAGCCGACTCCTTGTAACAAGCGACGTGTCTGTCTGCGCAATACGTTGATTGCTGGCAAATAGCCTTTCGATTGAGAGGCAGGTAACGTCGATGGGAGACTATCATATCCGTATAGACGTGCCACTTCTTCTGTGATGTCAGCCGGAAGTTCTAAATCCGGACGACGCGATGGAATGTGGACTGTCAACACGTCATCCCCTTCTGTCGCGAGACCGAGACGCTCAAGGATGTGAACGATCGTCTGACGATCGAGCATCATTCCTAAGCGCTTGTTGATATAGTCAATCGACACTTGGATTTCTCGGGCACGTGATTCGGCTTCACCTGAACGCACCGCATCATGAATGGCTCCTCCACCGAGTTCGACAATCAATTGCGCAGCGCGATCGAGCGCGAGCATGACACGTTCTGGATCAACGCCTTTTTCGAAACGAGCGCTTGAATCTGAACGTAGACCGAGCGTACGGCTCGTCTTACGAACAGATGCAGGGTCAAAATAAGCCGACTCCAAGACGATATCTGTAGTCGTTGCATCCACTTCTGTGTTGGCACCACCCATGACACCTGCGATGGCGACTGGAGCTTGCCCGTCTGTAATCACCATCATCGATGAATCAAGCGTGCGCGTCACGTCATCGAGTGTGACCATCTCTTCTCCATTTTCAGCTTGACGAACCACAATCGAGTTCCCGAGTTTCTTCGCATCGAATGCATGAAGTGGCTGTCCGATTTCAAGCATCACATAGTTCGTCACATCGACAATGTTGTTAATCGGACGGACACCTTCTGCGATCAAGATGTTCTTTAGCCATTGTGGCGACTCTGAAATCGTGACTCCTTTGACTTCACGAGCTGCGTAATATGAACAGTTCGGTGTCGCAAGTTCGATGGATACCTTCGATGGTGATGATGACGTGACATCTGCCGTCGGCAACGTGTATGGACGCTCTAAGATGGCCGCAACCTCATGAATGATTCCATAGAGGCTCAAGCAATCTGAACGGTTCGGAGTCAAGCCGAGTTCGATGACTTCATCGTTCAAGTCGAGTAAATCGAGCACGTCCGCTCCGACTTGTACGGATTCACGGAATGTGTGGATCCCATCTTGCTCGTCTTCCCGAATTTGTTTCTTCTCAAATCCAAGCTCTTCGAGCGAACAGATCATCCCTTGTGATTCGACTCCGCGAAGTTTTGCTTTTTTAATCTTAAGTCCTGGTAAGCGCGCGCCAACTTTGGCCACGATCACATGTTGCCCTTCGCTTACGTTCGGTGCACCGCAGACGATTTGAACAGGATCACATTCTCCGATGTCCACTTTCGTCACATTTAATTTATCTGCTTCTGGATGTTTCTCACACGAAAGGACACGACCGACGACGATCCCCGAAAGTCCTTCCCCACGATTTGTCACACTTTCGACTTCGATTCCGTTTTTCGTGATCAAGTCGCCGAGCGCTTCTCCGCTTAAATCGGATACATCAATATATTGATTCAACCATTTTTTTGAAAGTAACATCTGTCTTCCTCCTTAGAATTGCTCGATGAAACGTAAGTCATTTGTGTAGAAATGGCGGATGTCGTCGACGCCGTGTTTGAGCATCGCCATACGCTCCACTCCGATTCCAAATGCGAACCCTGACATTTTTGATGAGTCATAGCCAGCCATCTCTAATACATGCGGATGGACCATTCCGCCTCCGAGAATTTCAATCCACCCAGTTCCTTTACAGACGTTACATCCTTTCCCGCCACACTTGAAGCAAGAGATGTCCACTTCGACCGATGGTTCCGTGAACGGGAAGAAGCTTGGACGGAGACGAATTTCGCGCGTTTCTCCGAACAACTGCTTCACGAACACTTCGAGTGTCCCTTTCAAGTCAGCCATTGAGATGGATTCGTCGACAACCAAACCTTCGATTTGCATGAATTGATGCGAGTGCGTCGCATCGTCTTCATCACGACGATACACTTTACCTGGGCAGATGATGCGAATCGGTTTTCCGTTCGCCTCCAACATCGTGCGAGCCTGTACAGGAGACGTATGAGTACGAAGTAACGTCTCTTCCGTGATATAGAACGAGTCTTGCATGTCTCGTGCCGGGTGGTCTTTCGGCAAGTTGAGCATTTCGAAGTTGTAGAGATCGGTTTCGACTTCAGGACCTTCAGCAATCGTATATCCGAGGCCAACGAATAAGTCTTCCATCTCGTCGATGATCTGTTGTAAGAGGTGACTGTGTCCAGGAGTCGATGTGCGTCCCGGGAGCGTCACGTCGAGCGTTTCCGCTTTCAACTTTTCTTCTAATTCAATCGCCTTCACTTCTTCGATTCGAGCATCGAGCGTGCTTTGAATCGCGGTACGTACGGTATTGGCCAGTTCACCAATGACCGGACGTTCCTCGGCAGACAATTTACCCATGCCACGAAGGACCTCGGTCATCGGTCCTTTTTTCCCTAAATATTTGATGCGGACGTCATTCAATGATTTTTGTGTGGACGCCTGTTTGATTTCTTCTAACGCTTCCACCTGTAACTGTTCTAATTGTTCTTTCATGTGTTTGCTTCCTCCTCTACATAAAAAAGTCCCTTCAGTCGTTGACTGAAGGGACGAATCATCGCGGTACCACCCTACTTGGCCACTACATGGCCCACTTGAGAGCATCGATATCGTGATGCCAAACCGGTGTTGTCTCCAACACGACTCCAGAGTGAATTCAGCGACGAATCCGGCAAAGGCTCTCAGTCACGGCCCTTGCTCCCTGAACGGAATCGGTCATTCGCTTACTATGTTCTTTCAACGTCATATCTTATTCATCGATGTGTTTAACCTATCACGTTTTTCACGTGCTGACAAGATTATTGTAAAGCGATGCGATACATTAAAATACCTGCAGCGACCGCCGCATTGAGCGATTCCGCGTCGCCGAGCACCGGAATATGCACACGCGTATCACAGAGTGCTAGTACATCAGCATGAACCCCTTGCGCCTCATTCCCGATGACGAGGGCCACTTTGTCTTCGAATGCAACTTGCTCATACGATGTCGCCTTTGAGAGAGCTGTGCCGTAGACGTGGAATCCGTCCTCTTTCAGCTCAGGTAATTTTTCAAGCAAATCTACCGAGGTCACGTTCACGTGAAACAGCGACCCTTGTGTGGCACGTACGACTTTAGCGTTGAACGGATCGACCGTCCCTTTCCCGAGTAGCACCGTATCGAATCCGGCAGCATCTGCTGTCCGAATCATCGTACCGAGATTACCCGGGTCTTGTACTCGGTCTAGTACGAGTACTTTCTTCATTTTTCGTTCTACCGGTGTCATCTTCACAACAGCAAATACACCTTGAGTCTTTTCCGTTTCGGAAAGAAGGTCTGCAACGTGGTCGGATAACTCGAGAACTGGCATCTCTTCGAGTCGCCATGTTCCTTTCGGTGAATACGACTCAGCCACGATGAGTTGGACGAGTCGGCCGGCACGAATGGCCTCGTCCACCAAATGCTCTCCTTCTACTAGAAATTGACCCGTTTCTTGACGACCTTTTTTCGTCATCAATCGTTTTAATCGTTTAATCGTCTCGCTCTTCGTAGACGTAATCTTCGTCATATTATCCCTCTTTCAACCATTGGACCGTTTCGTGGTCTAAACGTTTCGTCAATGCGACAACGAGTTGTACCGCTGCCTCGTAATCATCTTTATGGATGATGGACACGTTCGTGTGTAAATAGCGGACCGGCACCGTCAATGCGATGGCCGGCATCCCAATTCCAGATAGATGGAACCGCCCTGCATCGGTACCACCGCCTGGTGTTAAGTCCAATTGATACTTAATGTCTTGCTCTTTGGCCACGTCAACGATCAGGTCGACAAGGCGTGGGTTCGTGACGGTAGTCGCATCAAAGAAGATGACCTGAACCCCGTCTCCGAGTTTTGATAACCCTTCTGCTTGGGTCATCCCTGGCGTATCACTCGGAATGCCTGTATCGACAGCAATCGCGACATCCGGGCGAATCAAGTTGGCAGCGGTCACCGCTCCACGTAACCCGACCTCTTCCTGTACCGTCGCTCCTGTGTACACGACGCCAGGGAACGATTCTTCCTTCAGACGTTTTGCTGCTTCGATGGCAATCGCACATCCGATGCGGTTGTCCCATGCCTTCGCCATCAAGAAGTTCTCATTTTTCATGACAGTGAATTCGCAATGTGGCACGACCGTATCGCCTGGACGAATTCCCCATTCAGCCACTTCGTCTTTCGACGTCGCACCGATATCTAGGAACATATCTTTGATTTCGACGGGCTTCTTACGTGCCTCAAGTGGTAGGACGTGAGGTGGTTTCGCACCAATGACACCCGGAATCTTTTCACCAGACCGTGTGACTACATCCATTCGTTGTGCCAATAGCACCTGGTTCCACCAGCCACCGAGCGCCTGGAAACGAAGGAAACCGCCTTCTTCCACACGCGTCACCATGAAGCCAACTTCATCCATGTGACCCGCAATCATGACACGTGGACCTTCAGCATCTCCGGTCACTTGACCAAATAGACTTCCGAGTCCATCCTGTTCAAACGACTCGACATGCGGCTCGAGGTATTCACGCATCAATTGACGGACTTCTCCCTCATTTCCTGGGACGCCTGTTGCATCCGTCAAACGTTTTAACATATGTAACGATTCATTCATACCAATCCGCTCCTTTTCATTAATATCCTTGATTTTGTCGCTCATGGTTTACTTCATTTTTATTCATGTATGCTAGCAAAATGAGTTGCTCATTAAAACCGAGCGTATAACCAAGTTCGAGATAAGCTGCCATCAGCGTCTCGTACATGGCTTCTGTTTTTGAAAGACCAAAGTTCGTCACTTTTCGATAAATATCTAAAAAAGCATCAGTCGCATCAAGATATGAACTTCCCGCAGGAAACGCATCTCGTTCATACCCGAGCGCAAGACCAAGTGACAGTAAGAAATGAATGCCGTCCACATATTCTTCTAAGATCACATCTTGAGGCGACGGTCCTTTCTTCGACCAAAACTTAAAGCTACGTGTTTCGTTAGCCAGTTCACCGAGCTCGACAAGCAGCGCCAGTAACCGTTCATCGAATTGATTGCCGGATAATCCATGTTGTGCTTTGATCCGCTCGTCTAATTCGCGCTGCCGATCAAACAATGTTGTCCAGTTCACCGGATGTTCCTCCTCTATCTCCACTTATAGCAGTACTAAAATCATTAAAGACCAGCCCACTGCTAAAATCAATACTTGTAATTGAAGCAGTTTTGGGGCATGAACCGTCTTCTTCCGAGTCAGATGAAGACCGAACAAGGCACCGATGGCTCCTCCCGCATAGGCATATAGGACGTTAAAATCGCCTTTCCCGTGTGTATACTGTTTTGCCCGAATATAAGTATAGACATTCAACACAATAAGGGCTAAGGCGACGATCGCGACAACCGATTGATTCATGCGCTTTCCTCCTTCTCTTCATTCTAAGAAATTCTACAGAAAAAAGAAAGCGCCGAGAGAGTGTCTCGGCGCTGTCGATTGAACGATTACGCGTTCAATTTTGATTTAGCTGTTTCAGCGAGTGACGCGAATGCCTGTGCATCTGTCACAGCAAGCTCAGCAAGCATCTTACGGTTGATGTCGATTCCTGCAAGCTTGAGGCCGTGCATCATACGGCTGTATGAGAGACCGTTTGTGCGTGCTGCCGCATTGATACGTGTGATCCAAAGACGACGGAAATCACGTTTCTTCTGACGACGGTCACGGTAAGCGTACATGAGTGACTTCATGACCTGTTGTTTTGCTACTTTAAATAGAATGTGTTTCGAACCAAAGTATCCTTTGGCAAGTTTAATTTGCTTTTTACGACGTTGACGAGTCGTATAACCGCCTTTTACGCGTGGCATATGGATTCCCTCCTAAATTGTTTCTGTATTACTTCGCGATCATGTTGCGAATGCGTTTGAAGTCTCCAGCTGATACGATAGCGCCTTTACGGAGCTTACGTTTCGCTTTAGTCGATTTGTTTGCGAACAAGTGACTTGTGTAAGCGTGTGAACGCTTGAGTTTACCTGATGCTGTACGTTTGAAACGTTTTGAAGCACCGCGGTGCGATTTCATTTTCGGCATGAGTATTTCCTCCCCACTGAGAATCGATAATTAATCTTCTTTGTTCGGAGCCAGCACTAAGAACATGCTGCGTCCTTCCATCTTCGGCTTTTGTTCAACTGTTGCCAAATCGGCACATTCCGCTGCCATTTTGTCCAAAACACGTTTCCCGATTTCCGAGTGTGTGATGGCACGTCCGCGGAAACGAATCGAAGCCTTCACTTTGTTTCCTTTTTCAAGGAACTTGCGTGCGTTACGCAATTTTGTTTGGAAATCGTTGTCCTCGATTGTTGGACTGAGACGTACTTCTTTCATTTGGATGACTTTTTGGTTTTTACGCGCTTCTTTCTCCTTCTTCTGGAGTTCGAAACGGTACTTCCCATAATCCATAATTTTAGCGACCGGTGGATTTGCTTTATCCGCGACTAAGACGAGGTCTAGTTCCGCTTCTTCAGCTAAACGTAACGCATCGTTACGTGATGTCACACCGAGTTGTGCACCGTCTGCGCCAATGAGACGTACTTCACGGGCACGAATGTTTTCGTTGATAAAGAGCTCTTTGCTAATGGTTAGCACCTCCATCGTGCGATTGCACGAGATTTAGATTGACAAGACAACATGGCAATAAAAAAAGCGTCGGCAGTTTCCCACCCACACATCAGTTGAGGTCATAAAACGGCAGACGATGCCGAATGAACCAAGAACTTGATGGACCTGCCTGATGACTCTCAGACGAGGTGAAAAGCGGGTGCTTCTGCTTTGTTGTTTTTAATCACTATGTCATCTTAGCACTAGCAGGAAAAGATGTCAAGATATCGCGCATGAATAATTGGTAGCTCACACTTTTATGATGATACCAGTCATTCTCTCGTTTCGCAATACCTTTTCAAAGGGAATAATGAAATATCAAAGGAGGGATCGACATGAACTGGCGAAAAGATGTATCGCGAGAACATGACTACCATGATCAAGTCCAGCAGATTGTCAGTAAGACGATGCAAGCACATGGGTTAGAAGACGAAACATTACAGGCGGTTTTAACAGACTTATTAGAAGAAATGAATCGCATCACTTTAAAAATCGTCGATGACCATGAGTCGGCTCAAAATTATATCCATAAGCGTTGGTATTAATGGAAAACCCATTGCTTGTTAAAACGATTCCTAATAAGGAAGACCGCCTGCCTCAAATGGAGGAAGACGGTCTTTTTGATTATTGTGCGTATACCATTTGGCCGCCAAGGTGTCCCACATAAGCTAGCAATCCGGCACCGATAAGAGCTACAACGAAACTGAGGGTGATCCACAACTTTCCTTTCGCACGATATCCAATGCCGAGTAAGATGATCGTGACCCCAAAAGCAATCAAGCTATATAAAGCAAAATGCTCATGGTTTTCAATCATCGCCTCTGTTACTGATGGCAGATTCGCTTCCGCATATTCTTCCGCACTATCCCCCGACAAGAAAGCTACCGCACCTGATAGTAACCCGGCAACTAATGTGATGAGCGCGAACAGTCGAAAACTTGTCCATTTAAAACTGATTAAAATTAAAAGTGTTCCAAATAGCAGTAACCCAATTGGAGCATGAACGAGCAATGGGTGTAGCGGGACCCCACCAATCATGACGATTCCTCCTCAAATTGATTTGTTAATGGAAAGTATTTACCCGAATCGATTCAATTCCTACCGCATTCTCCAATTTTCCACAATGCCACACAATTAGTTTGTGAGGGATTTGAAGAAATTGCCGATTGCCTCAAACAATCGAGCAAAGAACCCCTTCACTTCTTCTTGTTCTAAGAATGCTTGAACATCTTGCCCAGCGTCTTTTAATCCGTTACTGATCGATGACCAATCTAGATTCGCTTGTTGCATATTCTCAAACAAGGTCGTCAATTGATCAAGCTGTCCCTCGGATAGTTGAACGTTGTTTTGATTCAATACTTGGATGACGATATCACGAATCTCAATATTCGTTTCAGGCATCTGATTCGCAATTTCCGCTTTAATCTCGTTCATGAGACCTGCTACATCTTCTTGTCCGACCGTCTTCCCAATTTCAGACGTGACGGCCAATTCTTCTTGTGCCAATTCTTTTCGTTCATCCGACAATTCGATGCCTGTTTCGGCTGCCGTCTGATCGTACGCCTTCATAATCCCCGTCAAAGCCGAGGTACCCGTCACGTTAATCGGTGACGTGATATAGATGTCCGCATCCGTCACACCGGCCGTGACGAGGGCGTTCGCATACATATCTTTCGTGACCCATGTCACGTTCTCCGTTTGAATATCGAGACCAGTCCCGTTCGTCAATTTGATTCGGGCAGATGAGTACATGCCACCCCCACGTTGCGCCTGCGGAACAGAATCACCTAAATATTTTTCTTCATCCGCTTCCGTCGCAATGATCGGTTCGATGCCTTCCGGGGCGTCCATTCGTTCGAGTACCCATTTTTCTTGTTCTGCTGATAACGACTCGCCCAGTGTCACAATCGTGTCATTGACGACCGCCTCCGCTCCAACTTTCGGAATCATCCCTGTAAATGCAACCGCTCCAATAGTAAGTGCCAATACTGGCTTCATATAATTCATTAAGTATCACTCCTTATGTTTACGATACGTGTAGATGACCAAATACACATCCGTCTATAGACCGAAAAAAACCACCTTTCTGGTTGGAAAGGTGGTCCCTCACTTAACGTGAACGGTTCGCAATCTCTTCTGTGAGAGATGCGATGAATTCATCAAGTGACGCAGAAACTTGTTCTTGTTGACCGTAACGGCGAATGTTGACCGCACGCTCATCACGTTCTTTATCTCCAAGTACGAGCGTCATTGGAATCTTCTTCATCTGCGCTTCACGAATCTTATAGCCGAGTTTCTCGTCACGAAGGTCTGTTTCGACGCGGACACCGCGCTTAACGAGTTCCGCTTTCACTTCCGCGACGTATTCATCGTGAACATGCGAGACCGGGATTAACTTGACTTGAACCGGTGCGAGCCATGTCGGGAACGCGCCTTTATACTCTTCAATCAAGTAAGCGACAAAACGTTCCATCGTCGAGACGACTCCACGGTGCAAGACGATTGGACGATGATCTTTTCCGTCTGGTCCTGTGTATGTCAAATCGAAACGTTCCGGAAGCAAGAAATCAAGTTGAACAGTTGAGAGTGTCTCTTCTTTCCCAAGAGCCGTCCGTACTTGTACGTCGAGTTTTGGACCGTAGAATGCCGCTTCCCCTTCCGCCTCGAAGTATGGAAGTTCGAGCTCATCCATTGTTTCTTTCAACTGACTCTGTGCCATCTCCCAAATCGCATCGTTATCGAAATACTTCTCTTTATCGGCAGGGTCGCGATACGAGAGACGGAAACGATACTCTTTGATGCCGAAGTCCGCATATACTTCTTGGATCAAGTGAACGATGTCTTTGAATTCTTGCTTCATCTGTTCTGGTGTGACGAACGTATGTCCATCATTCAAGACCATATAGCGGACACGTTGTAAACCGGTGAGCGCGCCTGACATCTCGTAGCGGTGCATGCCGCCAAGCTCAGCGATTCGAAGTGGAAGTTCACGGTACGAACGCGGCTCATGTTTGTAGATTGTCATATGGTGCGGACAGTTCATCGGGCGAAGAACGAGTTCTTCGTTGTCCATCTCCATTTTCGGGAACATGTCATCTTGATAGTGATCCCAGTGTCCAGATGTCTTATACAAGTCGACCGAACCGAGAACCGGTGTATAGACATGTTGATAGCCGAGTTCGAGCTCTTTATCAACGATGTAGCGCTCGACCGTGCGACGAATTGATGCCCCTTTCGGTAGCCACATCGGAAGCCCTTGTCCGACTTCTTGTGAAACGAAGAAGAGGTCGAGTTCTTTCCCGAGTTTACGATGGTCGCGCTCTTTCGCTTCTTCAAGAAGACGCAAGTGCTCGGCGAGTTGTTCTTTCGTTGCCCATGCTGTCCCGTAAATACGTTGTAACATTTTATTGTCTGAGTCTCCGCGCCAATAGGCACCAGCCACACTCATCAATTTAAAGATTTTCAGCTTCGAAGTTGACGGGACATGTGGTCCGCGGCAAAGGTCGAAGAATTCACCTTGGTGATAGATTGTCAGTGTCTGATCGGCTGGAATGTCTTCAATCAACTCAATCTTGAGCGGGTCTCCCAACTCTTTATAACGAGCGAGCGCATCATCACGGGAAACGACTTCACGCGTAATTTCCAAGTTCTCATCGACGATACGTTTCATCATCTTTTCAATTTCAGGAAGGTCTTCCTCATTGATACGACGGTCCATCTCGATATCGTAATAGAACCCGTTCTCAATCGTCGGTCCGATTCCGAGATAGATGTTATTCTCTTCTCCGTATAGACGTTTGATTGCCTGAGCCATCAAGTGAGCCGACGAGTGGCGCATCAAATCAAGACCGTCTTCCGAGTCCGGCATCACGAGTTCGATTTTACCATCATGCTCGATTGGACGACGGTAGTCGATGAGTTCTCCATCTAATTTTGCTGCGATTGCTTTTTTACGAAGTCCCGGGCTGATCGAGCCTGCGACGTCTTCTGCTGTGACGCCGGCATCAAATTCTTTTACCGCGCCATCTGGAAATGTTAATTGAATCATGTACATCTGTCCCCTCTCAAAAAATGAATAAAAAAAAAGCCCATCCCTCAAAAAGGGACGAGCTTTGATTCTCGTGGTACCACCCTCGTTCCCAAGCAACATGCTTGGCTCGAACACACGATAACGAGTGTGAATCGCCGCACGATTGACCCGTACGGTGCTCCGAGGGAGTAAATGCATCGTCGTCGTTAGGAAGCTTCCACCGCCCTTCCCTCGCTAAAACTCGTCTCGATGACCCATATCCTCTTCTGTGCATCCTTTATATGCTTCTTAGTATAGTCAACTCAACCGAGAAAAACAATCCTTTACCGACGGCGATTTTCACCCTTTAATTCAATTTGGGTCGTCGTCGTGGAAATGCGTTGCATGAGACGCTGTGCTTTCATTTTGTTTTGCGGCGAGCCGTCAATCGAAAAATGAGTCTCGAGCTCTTCCCCGCTAAAGTTTGAACTGTAGAGCGTCGGCAAACGGTGCATCATCCGATATTGAAGAATGATTCCGAACAATTCATCACGCACCCACGGACTGATGGCTTCAGCACCGATATCGTCAATCAATAGGACGGGCACGTGTTGGAATGACGTTAAAAATGAATCGAACGACTCGGTACGAATTTTACGTTTCGCTTCCGACACAAAGCCCGGGGCGTGAACTAAAATCGTTTCAATATCCGCCACCTTCAACTCATTGGCGATGGCGGCGAGTAAATAGGTCTTCCCGACGCCAAAACTACCATGTAGATAAAGTCCATTCACTTTTTGTCCCGACTTCATCCCCGTCACGAATCGCATCGCTTCACGCAATGCAATCTTACGTGCATCGTCCGCCCAATCGAAGGATTCGAAACTCGCCTCACGGACTTCTTCCGGTAAAAATAGACTTTTGAATTTACGGTCCATCTCTTTTTGTCGTCTCGCCTGACGATGTGCGACTGTCTCTTCATAACGGATCGCAATCTGTCCTAAATCGACGTAGAGCACCGGTTGATGACCGGGGATGACGGCCTGCTCTTCGATGAACGTCTTCCCATCCATCTGTTCGGCATACTCACTCAGTTTGGTAAACCCGATCTCAATAGCCTTCTCTTCTAATTCAGGATGAGCGTTCAAAAAAGCGATGACCCCTGGATGATTGAGCGTTCGTTTACGAATCGACTCATACGCCTCGCGAACTTTTTTCCGATTCATCAATTGAGACAACGACTGGTTGATTCGTTCCATTCCCTCACCCCTTCTCTTTCAACTCATTTAATAGTTTCACAAGTTCCGCATCATCCGGAACGGACGACTCGAGCTCTTTTTTTCTTGCCTGGTCATACGAGCGTTGTTGTTTCGCCTCATCTTCGAGCCACTTCGGCATATCCCCTTGTTGAGGTTTCCGTCGTGATCCGACCGTGGTACGTTGCACGCTCTCGCGTTTTTGCTGCTTCTTCTCGATAAGCGCATCTTGTGACGCTTCTTGCTCCAACGCTTCTTTTGCATTCGTATAGCCCGCTGTCTTCCAACTCGTGGCAATACGAAGGACATAGTTCTCACTAAGACGTGTCTGCTTCTTCACTTCGATACAATAATAGAAGAGTGCGTTAATGACCCCTGGAGCAAGACCAAGTGTATCGACGAGCTCGATGACCAACTGTTCGTCACTCTTTGACAGTTGTGGAGTCTTCCGAAGAGTCGACACATATTGATGTGGATGTGCGGACTCCATCACATCAGGGTCATGGAGATCTCCAAGCTTCGTCTGTTCAAGTTCGACCGTCTTCTCTTTCCGGTGGCGGGTCTGTTTCTTCTTCAACTGCAAGACCATTTGACGACACCCGTCCCGCTTCTCTTGCTCGCTGAGTGGGAGATAGGCTTCGTGGACAAAGTATTCTTTCAGCATTTCTGCCATCGTTTCTTCATCGAGCTGCGACACGTAGGCCAGTTTTGTGATCGTTTCGTCTAATTTTTTTGTGAAAAATCCGACTGGAAAATTCGTCAGTTTTTTCACGATTTCCATATCAAACGAATAGTTGATCTCAATCTTTGCCCGGTCCGGCTTTTCATAATTTTTCTGTGTGAACGCGCGATGGTTCACGCCTTTGACGTCAAACACTTCATTAAAGTCTTTTGTAACTTCAACAATACCTGCTGGCAACGGATCAATCGTAAAACGTCCCTGTAATTGTTTAAATCGTACTTCCCCGACTTTATAGAAGAGAAAGCTCGATAACAGTCCGTCATTTAAAAACGTATGAGGGGCGAGTGGGACTCGTAATTGATATACGTATTGGGTGGATCGTGCGTCCTTCGTTTTATACGTTCGCACCAATCCGATTGCTTCGAGACGGAATAGACTATCCATCAACTCATTGATGGAATACTCCAACATCTCACACAAGGCACTGTGTGACATATAATTTGATTTCATTTTCCCTGGTTTCAGTTCGCTCCATAACGTTTGGTACAGTGCGAGCGCCTTCACTCCGATAACAGGTTGATATAGGTGGTAAAGGGACTGGTACGATTCACGGTCGACGAGACCCGTACTCATGATGAGTAATTCATCTGTCCCAAAGATTGTACGTTCTTTCTCCATAGCTCTCTCCCCTGAAAAAGGGCGACCAGCAGGCCGCCCTTTAGTTGGTCGAATTTTCTTGCTTCATTAAATCTTCAAGTTCTTTAAAGAACACCGTGATGTCTTTGAACTGGCGATAGACGGATGCGAAGCGAACGTATGCCACTTCATCCACCCGCGCAAGTTCATTCATCACCAACTCACCAACTTGTTCACTCGGAATTTCCGACTGGGCAAGGGCGCGCAGTTGTTGCTCAACTTTTGTCACAACTCCTTCAAGCTGTTCGAGCGTGACCGGTCGTTTTTCGCATGCACGGATAATACCGCGAAGCACTTTTTCACGACTAAACTCTTCACGATTTCCATCTTTTTTTACAATGATGAGCGGTGTCTGTTCGACCGTCTCAAACGTTGTAAACCGATACCCACACTTCTCACATTCACGACGACGTCGAATCGAATAATGGTCTTGCACCGGTCGGGAATCGAGCACTCTCGTTCCATTATGATCACATTTCGGACAACGCATGCTCAAACCTCCTTATCGTTCGACTGATTTATTTCCAATAGCACGGAGCGGGAATTGTTTTGTAAGGGCTTCATAATAGTTCGATACAATTTGAGCCAAGTCTGCCCCGAATCGCTGTTCACGATTCAATGTGAAGTCGACCGCGGTCCGACCACCATCCACTTGTACAATTGTAATGAGTCCATCCCATCCTTCTCCAATGAACGAAAGTTCTCCTCGATTCGAGTCGATCCGACGCACCGTCTGACCATTTGACTGAATCTGACCTTCTAGCCATTGTAAGATAGAAATCGGAGATGCTGCATAGTAACGAGTTTGCAGTGATTCATGTTTATGTGTATCTTTCGTTTCAATATGTGTTTGTAACTTATCTAACAGTCCCATAATCCACCTCAACGCCTGAGTTATATACGTTAAGCATATCAAAATTACGGCGACAACAAAACAATTAAAAGGGCTGACCGTCAAACGGCCAGCCTCAAAAGGTTCTTCAGAATTATTTAGTTAGTGCGACTTGTGCTTCTGGAACACGAATCGGTCCCATTCCACGCTCAAGTTTCACATCTTCACGTACTTTTGCATCCAATCCTTCGGCGATATATTGCGATGCCGTAGCTGGATCGATTCGATCTCCACATGTGAACACGTCAACCGACGCATAGCCATGTTCTGGGAAACTGTGAATCGTTAAGTGTGATTCTGAAATGATGACGACCCCACTTACACCGTGTGGCGCAAATTTGTGGAATGCAACTTCGCGGACTTCAGCGCCCGAACGAAGAGCGGCATCGACGAACAAACGCTCGATGTAGTCGATATCATTTAATTTGTCGGGATTGCACTCCCAAAGTTCTGTAATAATGTGACGTCCCATAGTATCCATATTAGTGGATCCCCCTTTACATCAATGGTCTCAAAGTAGTTGATGATCACTCACTTTGTGCCTGAATCGCCCACAACCACGGGGGCAAGTTAGTCCTAAGAGGTCCTAACCCTTTAAGTTGCGTTTGTCAGACCAATTGAAGTTCACGAAACTGAGTGTAACGTGTTTAGGACGTCGTTACAAGACATTTGTTTAAAAAAAATGAAAATATTTTTTAGAGCGTAATATTTTTTAGGCGTGGGTTTCTTGTTGACCGATTTGAAGGTAACTCGCAACCATGTCTAACAAGTCGACGACGCGGCACGAATAGCCCCATTCGTTGTCGTACCATGCGAGTACTTTGACATGGTTTCCTCCAAGCACCATCGTTGAATCCATATCGATAATCGACGAACGGTCGTCCCCATTAAAGTCGATGGAGACAAGTGGTTCGTGAGAAACACCTAAAATCCCCGTCATCTCACCAAATGCCGCCCGTTCAAATGCTTCATTGACTTCATCGACCGTTACATCACGATGTAGTTCGACGACCAAGTCAACGAGCGACACGTTCGGTGTCGGGACGCGAAGTGCCATCCCGTTCAACTTGCCTTGAAGTTCTGGCATGACGAGTCCGATTGCTTTTGCAGCTCCAGTTGAAGTTGGAATGATTGAGCTACCACAAGCACGTGCCCGGCGTAAATCTTTGTGCGGATTATCGATGTTATTTTGATCGTTCGTATAGGCATGCACCGTCGTGATGAGCCCTGTCTCAATGCCAAACGTCGAATGCAACACCTTTACGACGGGACCGAGGCAGTTCGTCGTACACGAAGCGTTTGAAATGATGTGGTCTTCTTCCGGTCGATAGTCGCGATCATTGACCCCCATCACGATCGTTCGTAAATCCCCTTTGCCCGGTGCGGTCAAAATCACTTTTTTCGCCCCTGCCTCGAGATGAAGTCGTGCCCCGCTATCAGAGTTAAACTTCCCTGTCGCTTCGACGACGATGTCGATTGCAAGGTCCGCCCAAGGCAAACGTGATGGATCACGTTCTGAAATGAGTTCGATTCGTTTCCCATCAACTTCGAGCGCATCCCCTTGCGCCCGAACCGTTAGTTCAAATGGTCCATGAATGGAATCATGTTTGATCAGATGAGCGAGCGTTTCTGCTGGATAGCTCGCATTGATTGCCACTACTTCGTGACGCCCCTCAAGCATCAACTTTCGAAATACCATTCTCCCGATTCGACCGAATCCGTTTATTGCAACTTTTGTCCCCATGCTGCATCCCCCTTTTTCTACATTACGGTTTCATTATAACGGATAGCTGTAAGCGTTTTCACTATGTAATGTCACATTTTTTTCGTTTTTCTTTGTTTATTTTTTGAAAATCAGGGGAATTTGTTGGCGTAATGCACAAAGAGAAAGGAGGCGTCACGATGTTTGATTGGGGAGATATCGATAAATTCTTTATTTCGTTCTTTATCATTTTACCGATTGTGACGTTAATACATGAGCTTGGTCACTTCTTCTTCGCAAAGTTGTTCGGTGGCTCACTCGACATGCAAATCGGTACCGGAAAGAAACTATTTAAAGTAGGTCGTTTACAAGTAAACCGTGTCTATTTTTACGATGCATGGTGCCAGTTCACGGATTTAAGATGGAGCAACAAAGTCACTCGTACGCTAGTCTATGGCGGTGGAGCCATTTTCAATTTAGCGAGTATCTTGATCGTCAACGCGTTCATCCTTCGACGAGATATTGAACCGACACTCTATACGTATCAGTTCGCCTACTTCTCGTTCTACTATATCTTCTTTTCACTCTATCCTATCTATTATTCGAACGGGCATCCGAGCGATGGACGTGCGATTTATGATACATGGAAAAAAGGGTCACCCGAATCCGATCCATTAAACTAAAAAGAAGGCGATTAGTCGCCTTCATTTTGTATTGTCTTAAATTGTTCGACCAAACGATCAATTTGCTGTGGCAAATCGCCTAATGCCCCATTATTATTAACAAGGAAATCCGCCTGGTGCTTTTTATCTTCGATTGGAATCTGTGAGCGAATACGGGCAAGCGCCTCTTCTTTCGTCAATCCGTTTCGTTCCATAAGACGCATCAACTGTATCTCTTCGCGACAATAGACGACGACCGAATAATCGACGAGGTCGAGCATCGTGCCCTCAAATAAGAGAGGAATATCAAAAATGACAACAGATTCCCCCGATGCTTCATAAGCACGCATCTGTTCCTTCATCTCTTCACGAATTGCCGGATGCATCAATTGATTCAATTGCTGACGCTTCGTTTCATCATGGAAGATTTCCCGTCCTAGTGCAGGACGATTCAATACATCACCATCAAAACATTTCGGAAAAGCGGTTTTTACACCTTCAATCGCCTTTCCTCCCGGTTCAACGACCGTTCGCGCAATCAAATCGGCATCGATAATCGGAATTCCTCTTTCTCGAAACAATCGAGACACCGTAGACTTTCCGGTTGCGATCCCACCCGTCAACCCAATTTTCAACATATTCGCCCACCCCTTAGCGTTGTTGGCAGTTTGGGCAATAATGCGTGCCGCGTCCGCCGAGCTTCATCTTTTCAATCTCTTGGCCGCATCGCTGACACGGCTCGCCCGCCTGTCCATAAACAAATAATCTTTCTTGGAATGTCCCTGTTGCCCCATCTGGATTCGTATAACTTCGAATCGTACTTCCACCGCGCTCGATCGCTTCCGTCAGAACGTCAACCGCTTCGACCCGGATGCGGTCGACTTCTTCCCTCGATAAGCTAGCGGCCGGTCGAGTCGGATGAATACCGGCTCGAAATAGTGTCTCATCCACATAAATATTACCTAACCCAACGAAAATGGACTGGTCAAGGAGAGCTGTCTTGATTGCTCGCGTCTTCATCCGTTCTAAACGTCGATGCAATGCCTCTCCGGTCACGCGCTCATCAAACGGTTCATATGCGAGCAAGGAAAGCGGTGGTGTCGTATGAATCGTTTCATTCGTCCTCAACTCCATCGTACCAAATTTGCGCACATCGTTATAATGAAGAGTTGATTGATCGGTAAATGTTATCACGACATGTGTATGTTTAACAGGCTCTGTGATTGTTTCATGTGGGAAAAACTTCCCTTCCATACGTAAATGCGAGACGAGGTAACCGTTCGTAAGTTTGAATAAAATGAACTTTCCACGACGTTCCACATCTACGATTGTTTCTCCTACTAAATGGTGAACCCATTCTTCAGCATCATGTCCTCGAATAATTTTAGGGTCGAGTACATCGACAGACTGGATCTTTTTTCCTGAAACGAATGGTCGCAACTTACGACAGACCGTTTCGACTTCTGGTAATTCTGGCATACTGATTTCCTTTCTATTTGTTTATTTCGTGTCGAACCAAGTAATCCCGACGGCACCGTCTGCACGTAACGGGACATCGAGGGTGACCGTATGCTCCATTGCATCCGTCACGAGTTTCTCTAACGCTTCCATTTCATCGGACGGTCCTTCAAAAATTAACTCATCGTGTACTTGTAACAAAAGTTTTGATTGAAGCCCTGACGACTTTAACGCATTGTCGACATCAATCATCGCTTTTTTGATGATATCAGCTGCCGTCCCTTGAATCGGTGTATTGATTGCGGTACGTTCAGCAAATCCACGTAAGTTAAAGTTGCTTGAATGGATATCCGGAATATTTCGACGTCGTTTTAACATCGTCTCCACGAATCCATGTTCTCGCGCCCGTTCAATAGCAGCATCCATGAATGTCTTCACTCCCGGAAACTGTTCAAAATACGTATCGATAAAGGTTTGTGCTTCCTTTCGAGTAATTCCTAGGTTTTGCGAGAGTCCATAGTCACTGATGCCATAGATGATCCCAAAATTGACCGCTTTCGCTTGACGACGCATGAGCGACGTGACTTCTTCATTCGATACTTTAAATACGTTCGCTGCCGTTGATGTGTGGATATCCTCATCGTGCAGGAAAGCATCCATCATTTTCGCATCTTGTGACATATGCGCCATGATACGTAGTTCAATCTGAGAGTAGTCGACCGCATAAAGCACCCAACCTGGTTCGCTTGCGGTGAACGCCTTGCGGATACGACGACCTTCCTCTAATCGGATCGGGATGTTTTGTAAGTTCGGATTGACCGACGAGAGTCTTCCTGTTTGTGTCAACGTCTGCGTGTATCGCGTGTGAATCTTGCCGTCGTCTTTTACAACTTTCTGCAAGCCTTCAACATAAGTTGATTGCAGTTTACCGAGTTCACGATAATGCATTATTTTTTCGATGATTGGATGAAGTGGCGCCAATTTTTCAAGAACATCCGCTGCAGTCGAGTAACCCGTCTTCGTCTTTTTCACAGGAGGGAGTGCTAATTTTTCAAACAAGACGACCCCTAGCTGTTTTGGCGAATTGATGTTAAACGGTTCGCCGGCCAACTCATGAATCGTCACTTCAAGCGCGGAGAGACGTTCTCGAAGATCCGTTTCCATATGTTGAAGGGTTTCGACGTTCACATGAATACCTGCCCATTCCATTTCAGCTAACACGGAGACGAGCGGCTTTTCAAGTGCCTCATATAGTTCTGTCTGTTCATTGTCTTTCAATTCTTTTGCGACACGCTCAAACAACGTCAAAATCGCGTGTGCTTTCTCCGTGAGGTGTGCATGGAACACATCCTCTTCAGGGATTTTGATTTTCGCCCCTTTTCCGTAAACCGCTTCGTCTTCCTCAAGATGATATGCGAAGTGAGAGGCGATCGAGCTGAGCGACGTTCCGCCAGAAAGATTTAATAAGTATCCTGCAACGAGCAGATCTTCATATCCCCGAAGTGTCAATTGGTGTCGCTTCAATTGAATGATCGTCTGTTTCGCATCTAGACAGATGGTCGTCTGAGATTCATCCTCAATCCATTGTTTGACCCGTTCATCTTGTAACAGTGACACGTCACCAATGGTCACGCCACGGTCCGATGCAATCGCAACCCCGATGATATCATCTTCAAAATAATCGTCTTTCAACTGTTCAAGTAAGAGAACAGCTTGTGACAGGTCTTGATCCGCCACATCGATGGTCGGTCGTTCTTCTTTTTCGACTGGTTCTTCTGATGAAGTATCTTGTAACTTCCCAATCAGCGACTTGAATTGAAGCTCCATAAAGAGCGGTTTTACGAGAGAGGCGTCATATGGTTTGAAGACGAGATCGTCAGCGGATACATCGAGTGGCACGTCCGTATAAATGGTCGCCAACTGTTTCGACATTTTCGCTTCACGTTCGTTTGCTTCAACCTTTTCCTTCTGCTTCCCTTTTAGTTCATCCGTATGTTCGTAGAGTCCTTCGACGGTCCCATACGTGGTAATCAACTTCAGCGCCGTCTTTTCTCCCACGCCCGGAATCCCCGGGATGTTATCCGATTTATCACCCATCAACCCTTTTAAGTCAATCATCTGAATTGGTTGAAGTCCTTCGTAGCGTTCCCTGAACGCGGTCTCGTTCATTTTCTCGACGTCTGTGATCCCTCGTTTTGTCAAATACACTGTCACGCGTTCGTTGATGAGTTGAAGTAAATCTTTATCTCCCGTCACGATGGTCACTTCATCAAAGGTCGTGTCTTTTGAAAGGGTTCCGATGATATCATCCGCCTCATATTGGTCGAGCTCTAAGACTGAGATGCCGAACGCCCGACAAACGTCACGCACGAGCGGGAACTGCTCTCGTAATTCTCCAGGTGTCTTTTGACGCCCGCCTTTATATTCTGCGAACGTATCGTGCCGAAACGTTTTCTTCGATGCATCGAAAGCCACGGCGAAATGAGTCGGTTGTTCATCTTCCATCAACTTCAATAACATCATCGTAAATCCATACACCGCATTCGTATTTCTGCCTGATGCATCCGACATCGGAGGCAGTGCAAAAAACGCACGATATGTTAAAGAATTCCCATCCAGGACTAGTAATTTATTCATTCAATCGACCTCCATTCTTCTCTTCACTCATCATACCATACGGGTACATGCGTTCGAAAAAAAAGACCCTTTTCTACGAATAGAAAAGGGCCAAATTCCCGATCGTGTGGAGATGAGCACCGATCGGATCACGAGATGATGAAGAGGTCTCATTGATAGAATAACAAGGTTTTGTAAAGTAAATATGAATGAACGATAAAGGGATTGTTAAACCCGTGGAAATCTGATGGTAAACGTCGTTCCTTTGCCTTCTTCGCTATCGACGTCAATCGTTGCATGATGCAAATCAATGATATGCTTGACGATTGCGAGTCCGAGGCCAGTTCCACCCGAGTTCCGACTTCTTGCCTTATCGACACGATAGAAGCGTTCAAAGATTCGGCTCACTTCTTTTTCAGCTATCCCAATTCCATTGTCCTTGACGCGAAGTTCGTAAGAATCTTGCTTCGTCTCAACGAAAATTTCCACGCGGCTGCCTTCCGGAGAATAGTTGATGGCATTGGCGACCAAGTTCATGATGACTTGTTTCATCCGGTTCAAGTCTGCTTGAAGGATGACTTCTCCATGATGTTGCGCCTCTAGGTGTATCGATTTCTTGTTCGCTTTTTGACTTAGGAGTAGACATACCTCGTCGACTAGTTGATTCAAATCGACTGACACCAGTTCCATCTTGAAATCGTCTCGCTCGAGTCTTGACAATTCAAGGAGATCTTCGACGAGCATCTGCATCCGTGTCGCTTCCTTTTGGATGATGTCTAAGAACTGGTCACGAAGTTCAGGCACTTCTTTCGCTCCATCTAGGAGTGTCTCACTAAATCCACGGATGGACGTCAGTGGCGTTTTGAGTTCATGACTGACGTTCGCCACAAAGTCTTTGCGCATCTTCTCGAGTCGCTTCAATTCTGTAATGTCGTTGAAGAGTAACGTCGTCCCACGAAGCATTCCCGTATCACTGAAAATCGGTGCCGCGGATACCATATATGTTTTTTGATTGAATCCAGTTCGGATGGATAATTGACGACGGTGCACTTCTTCCGTTAAATAGACATCTTCAATGAGCGATTCGACATCAGGACTTGGTAAAATCCCATGATAAAATTGTCCGATGGATAAATCATCGTATTGGAACATCTCACGATACGAGCGGTTGACCAATGTGACGATCCCTCGCTCATCAACAAGAAGGAGTCCGGCTCCCATGTATTCGATGAGCGATTCGAGTCTGGCTCGTTGAACGGACTCACCGAGTGAGATGGACTCTAAATTTCGAGCGAGTACGTTAATCGATCCGGCAAGACTACCCGTTTCTTCATCGTTTCGTAATTCATACACGCGAGCCCGATAATTCCCATCTGCCAGCTCACGTAAGACGATCGTCGCTTCATCGATCGGTCGAATAAATTGGTTCGTCAGATGTTGGAGCACGAACAAGATGACAAAGAAAGAGAAGAAGAGTGCTAACGCAATCGTCAACCAAATTCGATTATAAACTCCTTCTAAGTCTGAGACATATCGAATAAATGTCAAATAGACAGTCCCACCTGTTGCCATTTCGATCGGTTTTGTAAATTGAATCAAATCTTCATTGTCAGCCTCACCGAATGTTCCGTCATCAGGCACGAGGTTAGGGTCGATTTGATAATCGATGGCCCCGACACGAAACGGTGTTCCCGCGATGACCTCCATCCGGCTATTGAGCAGGAGAATGTCAAAACTACTCCCGTCATCGATTTGACCGACATATTCCCGAATCTCGTCCAACTCGCCCCCTTCAAGATAAAGTGCTGCCAGTTGAGCATCTTCTTTTAGACGGTCTCGTTCAGAATCCAAATAGAAATCTTTGAACAGCTGTCCGAGCACAATCCCGAGCGTAAGCAGGACACCGGTGACGAGAAAAATGAGCGTCGTCATAAACCTAGAGCGATACGTCTTCATTCCGAAGTTGGCTCCTCCATCTTATAGCCAAGACCGCGAATCGTTTTTATATATGTCGGCTTCTTAGTCACCGGTTCAATTTTTTCACGAAGGTGACTGATATGAACGTCAACGATTCGTGTGTCACCCACAAAATCATAATTCCAAATGGCCGATAACAATTGATCTCGCGTCAACACGCGTCCTTTATTTTTCGCCAAATAAGCTAACAGTTCAAACTCTTTTGGAGTCAATTCGAGTCGCTCGCCCTGTTTGAATACTTCATAGTTTGAAGCGACGATTTTGACATCACCGATTTGAATGACGTCTTCTTCAACCGCCGATTCTTGCGGGGAAGATCGTCTAAGAATCGCTTTGACACGTGCGACCACTTCACGCGGACTAAACGGCTTTGTCAAATAATCGTCCGCACCAAGCTCGAGTCCGAGTACTTTATCGAACTCATCATCCTTCGCCGTCAACATCAGGATGGGCGTATTGACTTTTTGTTGACGAAGTCGCTTGCACACTTCAAGGCCATCCATCTCCGGTAGCATCAAATCGAGCACAATGAGAACGGCATCTTTTTTCTCAGCCAATTCTAAGCCTGTTTTCCCATCATGCGCCGTCTCCACTTCAAACCCGGCTTGCTCTAAATTAAATTTTAATAATGTCGCAATCGATACTTCATCATCGACAACAATTACTTTATCAGCCACACTACTTCCTCCTCTTAATCCATCAATTGTCACTCTCTATTTTACAAACCAAAGCTTGAAACGACCAACCTCAAAGCAAATCTTTACAAAAACAAAACAAATCCACTTTCAGTGTAGCATGTCCTACAAGATGGAAACCGCAAAAAAAGTGCTTCCCACAAATTTGCAGGAAGCACGTTTACTTATAAGACGCCTAATACGGAGCGGACGGAGTCGGCAGATTTAGAAAGCGCTGCTTTCTCATCATCCG
Source organism: Exiguobacterium sp. s22 (assembly GCF_018617455.1). Lineage (GTDB taxonomy): Bacteria > Bacillota > Bacilli > Exiguobacteriales > Exiguobacteriaceae > Exiguobacterium. The sequence continues at coordinate 427,837 of NZ_JACSKD010000002.1, read as the reverse complement.
TTAATTCGAGCTCAAGTACTTGCTCGATCCCATGCTTACCAAGAATGGTCGGGACACCTAGATACAAATCGTTAAATCCATACTCACCTTCTAAATAAGCAATGGCAGGTAAGATTCGACGCTGGTCTTTGATAATCGCCTCAACCATCTCTGCGATTGCGGCAGCTGGCGCATAATACGCAGAGCCGTCACCTAGCAGTTGGACAATCTCACCGCCACCTTTACGTGTTCGCTCGACGATTTGCTCGATCCGTTCATGTGGAATGAGCTTTTCAAGCGGGATGCCCCCAGCGTACGAGTAACGTACGAGAGGCACCATATCGTCACCATGTCCTCCGAGCACAAACCCGGACACATCTTTGACAGACACGTTCAGCTCTTGTGCGACAAATGTCCGGAAACGAGCCGTATCCAGTACGCCAGATTGTCCGATGACGCGTTCTTTCGGAAAACCCGATTCTTTGAACGCTGCATACGTCATCGCATCCACCGGGTTCGTCAAGACGATTAAAATCGCCTCTGGAGAATAGCGGGCAATCTCTTTCACAACCGATCGCATGACGTTTGCGTTCGTTGCAACCAGATCGTCCCGACTCATCCCCGGCTTGCGCGCGATTCCCGCCGTGATGACGACGATGTCTGAATCAGCCGTATCGGCATAATCTGACGTTCCTGTGACCCAGGCGTCAAAACCTTGGATCGGAGCCGTTTCTTGCATATCGAGCGCTTTCCCTTTCGTCGGTCCAACTTTTTCTTCCATATCGAGTAGGACGACATCCCCTAGCTCACGTTGAGCCAGATACAGTGCGGTGGTCGCACCGGTGAAGCCACTTCCAATTACAGAAATTTTGTTACGACGAATCATGAGCTCTCCCCCTCAATTGACGACTTATTCGTTTGAATTACATGTTTTTAATCAATTCATCCGCGAACTCTGAACATTTCACTTCTGTCGCGCCGTCCATAAGACGTGCGAAGTCGTATGTGACAACTTTCGAAGCGATTGTTTTCTCCATTGAGTTGATGATGAGGTCAGCCGCTTCGTTCCAGTTCATGTGGCGTAGCATCATCTCACCTGAAAGGATGACTGAAGATGGGTTTACTTTATCGAGACCTGCGTATTTCGGAGCTGTACCGTGAGTCGCTTCGAAGATTGCATGTCCTGTGATGTAGTTGATGTTCGCACCAGGTGCGATCCCGATTCCACCTACTTGAGCAGCAAGGGCATCCGAGATGTAGTCACCGTTCAAGTTCATTGTCGCAACGACGTCGAACTCACGTGGACGTGTCAAAATTTGCTGGAGGAAGATATCTGCGATCGAATCTTTGACGATGATTTTCCCTTCAGCTTCTGCTTTCGACTGAGCTTCGTTAGCAGCTGCTTCGCCAGACTCTTCTTTGATACGGTCATATTGTGCCCATGTGAACACTTTGTCGCCGTATTCCGCTTCAGCGAGTGCATAGCCCCAGTTTTTGAATGCGCCTTCTGTGAACTTCATGATGTTTCCTTTGTGTACAAGCGTCAGAGATTTACGGTTGTTCGCAATCGCATACTCGATCGCAGCACGAACTAAGCGCTCCGTACCTTCAGAAGAAACCGGCTTGATCCCGATCCCTGATGTTTCTGGGAAACGGATCTTGTTGACGTTCATCTCGTCTTGCAAGAATTTGATGAGTTTTTTGACTTCATCGCTTCCTGAAGCGTACTCGATGCCAGCATAGATATCTTCAGTGTTCTCACGGAAGATAACCATGTCCGTGTCTTCGGGACGTTTTACTGGTGATGGAACACCTGTGAAGTAGCGGACTGGACGAAGGCATGTGTATAAGTCGAGCTCTTGACGAAGAGCGACGTTCAATGAACGAATTCCTCCACCGACTGGTGTCGTGAGTGGACCTTTGATCGCAATCAAGTACTCGCGAATTTGATCGAGTGTTTCTGTTGGGAGCCACTCACCTTTTTCGTTATATGCTTTTTCCCCAGCGTATACTTCCATCCATTCGATTTTCTTGTCGCCGCCGTATGCTTTTTCAACCGCAGCATCAAATACGCGAACAGCCGCATTCCAAATGTCAGGTCCCGTTCCGTCACCGATAATGAATGGTACCGTCGGAACGTTTGGTACGTTCAATACACCGTTTTCAACTGTAATCTTTTGTCCTTGTGTCAACATAATGAATCCCCCTAAGTACATTACTGTAGGTCGACGCGTACGCCGACCTACGTCACTTGTTAGTTTACCAAACTTTTGTCTGAAATGTGTCCTGAATTAACGTTCGTTCACAGGAACATATTTACGGCTCGTTTCACCGACATATTCCGCGCGTGGACGAATCAAACGGTTGTCCGCATATTGCTCGAGGATGTGGGCAATCCAACCCGACATACGAGATACGGCGAAGATTGGTGTGAAGAGATCTTCTTCAAGACCGAGCGCATAATACGTTGAAGCTGAATAGAAATCGACATTCGGCTTCAATCCTTTTTCTGTTTCAACGAGATGATCAATTTTTTCAGACATCTCATACCATTTCGGTTCTCCGATTTGAGCTGTCAATTGACGACTCATTTCTTTCAAATGCTTCGCGCGTGGGTCGCCATCTTTATAAACGCGGTGACCGAAGCCCATGATTTTTTCTTTACGTTCGAATTTACCACGAACGTATTCTTCGACGCGGTCAACCGAATCGATTTCATGGAGCATCTTCATAACTGCCTCGTTCGCACCACCGTGAAGTGGCCCTTTAAGTGCTCCCATTGCCGCCGTAACACCTGAATACATATCCGAGAGCGTTGCCACACACACACGCGCTGTGAACGTCGAGGCGTTCAACTCGTGGTCAGCGTGTAAGATGAGTGCCTTATCAATCGTTTTTTCTGCGACATCACTTGGTTCTTCGCCGTTCAACATGTAAAGGAAGTTCGCCGCGTAAGAAAGACCTTCTTTTGGAGCGACAGGTTGCTCTCCTTTACGAAGGCGAGCGAATGCTGTCACGATTGAAGCGACTTGCGCTTGTAAGCGAATCGCTTTACGCATGTTCGCTTCATCACTCATGTCTTCAGATTCCTCATCATATAAAGCGAGTTGCGAGAGCGCCGTACGAATCGTTGCCATCGCATTGGCTGATTTCGGTGCACGCTTCAACGTGTCGATCACGTCTTCAGGCAACGTCGCTTCTTTTACAAGCGCTTCTGATAGCGCTGTCAATTCCTCTGCATTTGGTAAGCGGTCGTTCCACAATAAGAAGACAACTTCTTCAAATGTGGCGTTGTCCGCTAAATCATCAATGGTGTATCCTCCGTAAGTCAATTGTCCGTCAATAATTGAGCTGACTTTTGAGGCTGCTGCCACAATACCTTCTAACCCTTTTGTCGTTGACATTCATAACTCCCCCTCAGTCTTGTATAAAGTAATCGACCGTAAAAACAGTCTGTTTATAGGGAATAAGGATACGGGATGGGTTTCTCCCCTGCATTCACCCAGTCTCCGTTTACCCTGTCCTTTATATAGTATAAACAATTTATTGCAAAAAAGAAATGTAAGCGGCTTCAGTTGTCAGAAAATATCAGAACCATTTTTCAATGACGTGATATCCTCCTAAAATCAATGCCGCAATCCCCGCACCAATTAATGGTCCAACAGGCACGCCTTTCATGAATCCGACCGCTAGAATCGTACCTGCGAGGAGTGCTGTCGTGACGACCGGGTCGACGCGCATCAGTTGAACTCCTTGAGCAGCTGCTAAAGCGACAAAGATTCCTGAGCCGAATGCGACAATCCCGACAGGCCCTTTAATACTATTCCACAATTCTTTAAACCCGATATCGCCGGTCGCAATCGGTACGAGGACTGCAATCGTAATAATCGTCACGCCCCAGTTGATTCCTTTCGATGCAAGTGTCGGAAACAGTTGATCACCTAACCCTAGAGCTTTAATCACTAAAAGGGCACTACTCGCAATAATAATCGATTGGTTTTGAGCGATGACACCAATCAATACCAATAAAACTAAAAACAGATATGCACTCATACGTATTCCTTTCTATGAACGGAAAAAGAACCGACCTTTGAAGAAGGCCGGTTCGATTGTCGTTCAATTATGCGTTGTAGATTTTACCTGTAAGTGGGTCGATTGAAATCATCTGACCGTCACGAAGCGATGTTGTCGCTGCATCAACGCCTACGATGACTGGCTTGCGAAGTGATGGACCAACGATTCCAGCGTGGCTCGTCAATCCGCCGTCTTCCGTAATGATTCCAGCCGCTTTTTCGATGGCCGGCATCATTTCTTTGTCCGTGAATGGCGCGACGAGAATCATGCCATCTTTTGCTTTCGCATTGGCTTCATCTGCGTTTTTTGCGACCACAACTTCACCGACAACTCCGCGCTCACCGATTCCACGTCCGTCTGCAAGAGCGTGACCTACGATGTGAACTTTCATCATGTTCGTTGTTCCAGCAGTCGCTGCAGGGATACCGGCTGAGATGACAACGAGGTCACCGTCAGTGACGAATCCAGCGTGACGTGCCGCTTCTGATGCTTGAACCAACATTTCATCCGTGTTGTTCGGCATTGTTTCAGCAACGATTGGATATACGCCCCATACGAGGTTCAATTGACGTGCAACGCGCTCTGACTCTGTGACTGCGATGATGTTCGCCTCAGGACGGTACTTCGCTGTACGAGCAGCCGTGTATCCTGATTGTGTCGGTGTCAAGATTGCTTTCGCGTTCAAGTTGATTGCTGTGTGTGCAACCGCTTGAGAGATCGCATCCGTTACCGTATGCTCACTGCGCTTCTGACGATCTTTCAACAAGTTTTTGTAGTCGAGCATGCGTTCAGTACGTTCTGCGATGGCAGCCTGCATTTGAACTGACTCGATTGGGTAGTCCCCTGCAGCTGTTTCACCAGAAAGCATGACTGCGTCTGTTCCATCCAAGATCGCGTTTGCTACGTCAGATGCTTCCGCACGTGTCGGACGTGGGTTACGTTGCATCGAGTCGAGCATTTGCGTTGCAGTGATAACCGGCTTCCCGAGATCGTTACATTTCTTGATGAGTTCTTTTTGAACTGGTGTTACTTCTTCTGTCGGGATCTCGATACCGAGGTCACCACGAGCAACCATCAAGCCGTCAGAGATTGCCAAGATTTCTTCGATGTTATCGACACCTTCTTGGTTCTCGATTTTTGGGTAGATCTTGATGTGTGACGCATTGTGTTTTTCAAGAAGTTGACGAATTTCAACCACGTCAGACGCACGACGTACGAATGATGCCGCGATCACGTCAATATCTTGTGAGATCCCGAACTCGATGTCCGCGATATCTTTGTCCGTGAGGGCAGGAAGGTTTACCTTGACGTTTGGCAAGTTAACACCTTTCTTCGTCTTGATGATTCCTTCGTTTTCGATGACACAACGGAGATCACGGTTATCAAGCTTTTCAACGACACGAAGTCCAATGAGACCGTCGTCGAGCATGATGTGTGAACCGACTTCTACATCATCGTAAAGTCCTTCATACGTTACAGAGAAACGATCTTTTGTTCCGACGATTTCTTCTGTCGAGACGATTGTCACTTCTTTTCCTTTTTCAAGAAGTGCCTTGCCATCCTCGAATGTATGCGTACGGATTTCAGGACCTTTTGTGTCAAGAAGTACAGTGACGACTTTACCTGCTGCTTTCGCCGCTTCACGGATGTCACGGATACGAGCACCGTGCTCTTCATAGTCACCGTGTGAGAAGTTAAGACGGGCAACGTTCATCCCAGCTTCAATCATTTCAGGAAGACGCTTCTCAGAAGCCGGTCCAATGGTACATACAATTTTCGTTCTACGCATAATATAAAAACCTCCTAGGGGATATAGTGCAACTTACAAACAGAAAACGGGGGGCCATAGACCGTATCCCGTCTCTGCAACATACTGAATCACTTAAATCGACAATTGGTTGACGAGGTCAATCAATTGCATATCAATCGTGTGCTTATTATTGTCGAGCGCCTCATCGATATCGAGATCCATCATCTGGTTGTTTCGGATTCCGACAACGCGGCCCGCTTTCCCTTCGAGCAAGATCTCTACAGCGTATGCACCCATACGACTTGCAAGGACACGGTCCGCAGCAGTTGGGGAACCACCACGTTGAATGTGACCGAGAATCGTAACACGTGTTTCTGAGTTCGTCTTCTCAGCAATCAATTTGCCGATTTCTTCCGCACTTCCCGCACCTTCAGCAACGATAACGATCGAGTGTTTCTTACCGCGTGCAATCCCGTGATTGATTCGTTCCACGATGGCATTCAAATCCTCTGGACGTTCTGGGACGAGAATCGACTCCGCACCACCAGCAAGACCAGAATAAAGCGCGATATCACCAGCGTCGCGACCCATCACTTCAATGACATACGTACGTTCATGGGATGAAGCCGTGTCACGAATTTTATCAATCGCGTCAAGCGCTGTGTTGAGCGCTGTGTCAAAACCGATTGTCGCATCTGTTCCTGGGATATCGTTATCGATTGTACCTGGAAGCCCGATTGTCGGGAATCCGAGTTCAGTCAATTTTTGAGCTCCGCGATAAGAGCCGTCTCCACCGATGACGACGAGGGCATCGATATTGAATTTCTTCAACTGTTCTACTGCTTTTGCGCGACCTTCTTCTGTTCTGAATTCAGGGCAGCGCGCAGAACGAAGGAACGTACCTCCACGTTGAATGATATCGCCGACTGATCCGAGATTTAATTCGACTAAATCGCCTTCGATTAATCCTTGGTAGCCGTTATACACGCCGTACACTTCAAGACCTTCGAAAATCGCTTTTCGGGTCACGGCACGGACAGCAGCGTTCATTCCAGGAGCGTCTCCTCCGCTTGTTAATACCGCAATACGTTTTAAATTCACGTCACTCACCTCTTATGTGTTTTAACGAAATCTGAAAATAAAATACCATGTCTGACCTTTGTTTTACAACACAAGTATGTGAAAAAAATGCATAGGGTATCTCACGAAGCAGTCACTTGATGAATGAATGAAGCTTTATTCAAAGCCATTGTTACCGTTTTCACTCATTAATTGTGCCAATTTGATGATATTTGTTAGCACGTCCTTGAATCAGCTCGGGAGTTGCTTTCGCGAGCAACTCATTCATGTGCTGTAATAAGACAGGTTTCAAGAGTGACGACTGTAGTGACACATCAACGTGTGCCCCCCCATACACTTCTCCGACCACTTCATCGACAATCCCTAGGTTGTATAAATCTTGTGCTGTAATCTTCATCGTTTCTGCCGCACGTTCCGCTTGTTTCGCGTCTTTCCACAACAGTGCCGCTGCACCTTCTGGCGAGATCACCGAATACGTACTGTTCTCAAGCATCAATAGACGGTCACACACACCAATTCCAAGCGCACCGCCTGAACCACCTTCCCCAATGACAACGGAGACGATTGGTACTTTCAACGTCGCCATCTCAAATAAGTTGCGAGCGATCGCTTCACTTTGCCCTCGTTCTTCAGCAGCTTTCCCAGGATAAGCTCCTTTCGTGTCAATGAACGTCAAAATAGGACGGTTGAATTTTTCGGCTTGTTTCATGAAACGCAGCGCTTTTCGGTAACCCTCTGGATGGGGCATCCCAAAGTTTCGTTTCATATTTTCTTTCGTGTTCCGACCGCGTTGATGACCAATGATCGTTACCGGAACACCTTCAAACGTCGCAAGTCCAGAGACGATTGCCGCATCATCATATCCATGTCGGTCTCCATGGAGTTCCATAAAGTCCGGGAATAAATGATGGATGTAATCGAGTGTTGTCGGACGTTTTGGGTTTCGCGCTAATTGCACGCGGTCCCACGGTTTCATATTCCCATAAATATCTTTTTCTAATCGGTCGAGCTTTAACTCGAGATGACGGATTTCACGTGATAAATCGATGCCTTTTGTTTCAGCTGTCTCTCGCAATTTATTCAACTGCTCGTTCACTTCTTTGATTGGGTCAAACATGACGAACACCCCCATCGTGTAATCCAATCATCTTCTTCAAAAACGAACGCATCTGCTCTCGATGAATGACAGCGTCTAGTTGTCCAGACTCGAGTAAAAACTCGGCCGTCTGAAAGTTCTCCGGCAGTTTTTCACGAATCGTCTGTTCGATGATCCGGCGTCCGGCAAAACCAATCAGTGCTCCAGGTTCCGCAACATTTAAGTCACCTAACATCGCAAAGCTCGCCGACACCCCACCTGTCGTCGGGTGTGTCAGATATGCAATATACAAAAGTCCTGCCTCGTCATGCTCTTTCAATGCGATTGACGTATTCGCCATTTGCATCAAGCTGACCATTCCTTCTTGCATTCGCGCTCCGCCTGAAGCAGTGAATAACACGACTGGAAGTTCGAGCGATGTGGCGGTACGAACGGCTGACGCAATCGCTTCTCCAACGTATGCACCCATCGATCCCATACGGAATCTCGAGTCCATCACACACACGACGAGTGGGAGTCCATCGATCGTCGCTTTTCCGCAAACGACGGCTTCTTCAATCCCTGTGCGTTCTCGATCTTTCGTCAGCTTCTCCTCATAGTCAGGGAAGTTGAGTGGGTTCGATTTGACAGATGGTCCTTCAAAGCGTTCAAACGATCCCTCATCGACTAGCATATCAATCCGTTCCTGTGCCTGGAGCGGGAAATGGTAGCCGCAATCACACACTTTATGATTTTCGTTAAGCTGTTTTGTATAATGCATATATTTACAAGATGGGCATTTCGTCATCAAACCCTGTGGTGCGTCAATTTTTGGTTCTCGTTGACGCAATGGCATATATCGTTTCGGTTTCTTGAAAAAAGCAGTCATCGCTTCCCCCTCGTTCATTCCGGCATCCCCATTCCACGCCACGTCTCGATTAACAACTTTCGTTCCTCGAGCGTGTATAAATCCCCAACGTCTAATCCGTCAAAAAATCGATTGACTTCGTTCCAAATTCGAATGAACAACTCATTCTCCAACTGAAAGATGAGTTGCTGACGAAACAGGCGATCGTCAGCAATCACTCTCTCTAAATCAGTAAGTCGTTCACTCGTCGGTTTCACTTCTGTGAACGCCATGCGCTCCAATAGTCGGAGCATCTCAACGATATCGGTCGCTTTCGTCTGTTTGGTCACGATGAATTCCGATAAGATCTCAATATACTGGTGTCTGTCTTGTTCACATAAGAACGTCCCGCCTCCACGCCTTGTCTCCACAATGCCTAAAAAGCTGAGTGCTCGTAACGCTTCGCGAACTGAGGCACGGCTGATTGACAGTGTCTCGGCAAGTTCTCGTTCGGACGGTAGCCGATCTCCTGGAACTAATGACGATTGGACGATTAATTTTCGTATTTTAGAAATATTCTCGTGAAATGTGGATGCGTGTTTTTCATGCATCTGACCGTTCAACTCCCTTTTTCGAATCACGTAACATATATAAGTGGTCAGACCAATTAGTGCGATTATATCACTTTTTAGGACTTGGTACTAGTTTCTGGACCAACCATTTTTGTATCGATACGCTTCAAGACAACATCTTCTTCCCCGAACCGCCTCTTTGCCTCTGCTATATATTCCTCGTTAGAATTGATGGAAAAAGCCGAAGCCAGTTGCTTTACTTCTCGCGTATCCGTAAATTGGCAGATGACCGGAACATCGCCTAGTGAACGCTGAATCCAGTCTTCTAGTTCTGAGAATCGGTCAACGGTGAGCCGAACGAATAACGCATGTCCATGTAGTGGGCGAACTCGCTCGACAATCAATTGTTTACGTCCATCACGTTCGTTCGTGTGCACTTCAAGTAGTAATATATTTCCGATGTAGAGCGATCGACCAAACTGAGCGAACGTTCGTGGGAAAACGACAACTTCTTCCTGAGACATCCCATCGTCCACCATCATGACACCCATCCGTTCTTGCTTTTTCGTCATAAATGTACGTACGTCATCTACATATACGACTAAATAACCATTCGATGCGTTCATGATCTCTTCAATCGTCGAAAGTTTAACGCCGACGTTCGGAATCGAGGTTAGTGGGGAATGCACGACCCACGTCCCGAGCGCCTCCCTTTCTTCTTCAGACCAATTCGGTTCGTTCACTTTCTTTTGTTTGAGTCCGAGTGAAGATAATTCATCCGGCAAAAAGTGTGTACCTGCTTCTTCTCGCAAACGCTCCACTGCTTCAAAGGCACTCGTTCGATTTCCATGGTACATTCTGTCAAGGGCACCTGCCCCAAGCAAACGACGCAATTTGAGCTGGTCTTTCTGTCTCCATTCCATCATTTCTTGAAGCGTTCTGACATCTTTCACTTGTCCGTTCAACTCAATCAGTCGCTCGACCTCACGTTTGGTCAGACCTTGAATCGCTTTTAATCCAAGACGGACACCTGGCCCTTCAAGCGTCGCGTCAGCATGACCATGTAAGACGTCTGGTGGATACACCGGGATCTGTTCTTTTCTAAGCAATTTGACAAGTTCACTCGTTTTTTCCGATGTCACGACATGGAAGACACGAGGATAATGAGCCTTTACATAAGCCAATCGATAGCTGATCATACTGTAGGCGACCGCATGAGAACGGTTAAATCCGTATCCCGCGAACTTTTCAATCCACGAAAAGATTTGCGTCAGAACGTCTTTGTCACCTGCTTTTGCCTGATTTAAAAATCGTTCCCGCTCCCGCTCAATCATACCGACCTCTTTTTTAGCGATGGCACGTCTGACTAAATCCGCTTCCGCGTAGGAGTACCCCCCTAATTTACGAAGCAGTTTCATCACTTGCTCCTGATAGACGAGTACTCCGTATGTCGGTTTCATAATCTCCCCTACGTCTGGATGGACAGGCTGATAAGGCATCCCATGTTTTCGTTTCGCATACGTTTCGATGAACTGCATCGGCCCCGGCCGATAGAGGGACATTGTGACAACGATATCCTCAAATTCAGTTGGCTTCACTTGCCGAAGTGCTTGCTTCATCCCTGTCGATTCAAATTGGAAGATGCCATCCGTTTCCCCTCTAGCAAGAAGGCGATATGTTTTTGCATCGTTCAATGGGATTGTTTTTAAGGAGAATAAGGCATCATTCTCACGAATCAACTCTTCCATTTGTCGTAAACGCGTCAAATTACGTAATCCGAGCAAATCAATTTTCAAGAGCCCGATTTTTTCCAAATCCTTCATATTATATTGGGTCACACGTTCATCTAGTTCAGGCTGGAGCGGGGTCACTTCTTCAATCGGTTGACGACTGAGGACGATTCCGGCTGCGTGAACGGAAGATTGACGTGGTAATCCTTCTAACTGTTTCGCAATCCGCAACAGTTGTTGACGCTTTTGGCTACCCGCGAACCATTTCATCTGTTTCGAGTTCGACATTAACTCGTCTAGTCCACCCGTCTTCACTTGTTTACTCGCCGCCTGACCTTCCTCGAGCGTCATGCCGAGCGCTCTCGCAACGTCACGAATTGCCGCCTTCGCCCCGAATGTGGCAAGCGTTCCGATTTGAGCCGCATGATCTTGACCATATTTCGACAGGACATAAGAGACCACTTCTTCTCGACGCTCGTCCTCAAAGTCGAGGTCGATATCCGGCATCGACACCCGTTCCGGATTTAAAAATCGTTCAAAGAGCAAACCATATCGAACCGGGTCGATTTCTGTGATGTGAAGGGCAAAACTGACGAGAGAACCGGCAGCAGAACCCCGACCTGGACCGACTTCAATCCCTGACTCTCGGGCAAATCGGATGATGTCCTCAACAATCAAGAAGTAAGAAGAAAATCCGGTCTTTGCAATCACTTCTAGTTCGAACTTCGCTCGTTCAATATAAGGTTCCTTTAAAAGCTCCAACGCCTTTAATCGTTCAGCGACAAGACGTTTTAACGTTTGGTCTGCATCCGGTATCTCCGGGATGGCTACTTCCGCGGTTGGAAGCTGTTCGAGCTGAATGCTTTTCTCGAATCGATCCAATTGTGCCAACTCTTCCATCGTGAACCAGTCATTCATCTCACTCGGCAATCGAACGTGTAGTCCTTTTTGTCGCACATCTTCATTCGACAACACTTCTCCCTCACGGATGGCAGAGATTGCCCGGAAACCTTCCACGTCTTCCGGTTTCATATATCTCGTTTCAGGGGCCGGAATCAACTGAACCGCTAACTCTTCACGCATGAGGCGAAGTTGTTTCAATACTTGCACTTGTTCTGTCGTTTGAGGTGCAGGGAGTCCTAGCCACAGCTTCTCTTCATCCACGAACGACAAGAGTTGATGATAAAGGCGACGTCGGTGAACCGGGTCGCTCGCTTTCCAATTTTCAGGAAGAACAATAAGCGGCATCGATGTTCGACCATCAATCCCTCCCGCTTGGATGAATCGATATTGTTCCTGAATCTCGGCTTTATTCGAAGCGTAGACAAGAACCGATATGTCTAATCCATCTAAGCGAAGGACCGTCCTCAATCCGATGAGTGGTTTCACCTCATATCGCTTGCATAAAGATAGAAATGTCGGGACACCATAAAAGGCATCATCTGCGATGGCGACGGCGCGACTTCCCCGTTCAGTCATCTGCATGACATATTGTTCTAATCGAATCGTACTTTGTAGTAAGCTATAAGCAGTTCTAACATTTAGATGAATCATCGATGTCCTCCTCTCTATTTAAACGAATTGTCAAACTCAATTCATCTCTTCTCTGATACAATAATTATAGACAATATTCATGATAAAAGGGGGTAAAAGCGTATGATTATCAATCGGGGACAAATCGCACGTGATAAGTTAGAAAAATTACAGAACGGTCAGACCGTATTTGCGGACAGTCCAGAAATCATTGAGCGGCTTCGAAAATACATCACCGAGTATCAACTCGATGTCGTCGAGGATGTGACGGAGCGTGGCACTTGGTTCATCCCACAAGAAGATGGAGACAAATAAAGAGAGCTGACCGCGGTCAGCTCTCTTTATTTTCTTCAAACGTGAATCCCTTCGCCACTTCATTCAATGCCGAAATGACGTCATCCATCTCATCCCAAGTGTCGATCGTGGCACCGGCCGCCATCGGATGACCGCCCCCACGATATCGTTTGGCAACCTCATTGATGACCGGACCTTTCGACCGAATCCTGACACGAATCTCCTCTTTGTTTTCCACGAACATGACCCAACATTTCAAGCCTTCTAAACCGGAAAAACTATTGACGAGTTGGGACGCCGCTTCCGGAGAGGCATGGAACGTACGAAGTACATCTTTGTCAATCTTCACATATCCGACCCCTTCATCCGTCACGTTGACATGTTGAAGCACGTATCCTTGAAGTTGCAGGGTCGCCAAATTCGTTTTATACATATGTCGATAGAGCTTGTTCGTATCGATGTCTTTCGCAATTAAAGTTGAGGCGATTTCAAACGTCCGTGCCGTGGCGTTTCGGAATTGGAATCGCCCTGTATCGCCTACGATGCCAGCATAGAGCAAGAATGCTGCTTCTTGGTCGATTGGATATCCCCAACGGTCCGCGAGTTCCGCAATCATCTCAGACGTCGAGCTGACCGTCGTGTCTACGATCTGGGTCATCGCATACGGGTCTTCATCAGGGTGATGATCGATTTTGATGATTGTCTTTCCTTTCAACGCGAATGGTCCATCGATTCGTTCTTGATTGGCTGTGTCGAGAATCAACACGAGAGCATCCCGGTACATCTCTTCCTCAACGTGTTCCATCTTACCCAAAAACTCGAGGTCGGGTACCATGCCACCGACCACATAAATTTGTTTATCTGGATGGACCGATTTCAAAATATGTTGTAACCCTAATTGACTCCCTAGTGCATCAGGGTCTGGTCGGACGTGGCGATGAATGAAAATGGTGCTTGCCGCTTCGATTTCCGATTTGATTGTTTCTGCTTCCTGCCATTGCGTCATGATGATTCCTCACTTTCCTCCACACTCTTATGGTATGATGATAACAGATTACGAGATAGAAAGGGGTTCCTTCACTTGCAACTTGTCATGATTGGACTCATTTTGTTCGCGCTCGGAGCTTACTTAGTCTTCAAGCGCCGTGCCTTTTTGACAAAGACACCGAACCGAAAAGCCTTGTTCAATACTCAGGCCTTGATTTGGTTAAGTTTATTCCTCGCACTATTCGCCGCAAACCAAATGGTCGGTGGCTTCGGACTCAATTCGACTGTCGGTTGGATTGTCAGTATCGTCATGCTCATTGTCGGTCTCGGTAACGCGATTGTCGGATTCATCCGTTATCGGAAGATCTATCCACTCGCCGCAGAAGAACCGACGAATACGCCATCATGAACAAGAGCACCCGCTACTCGATGTAGCAGGTGCTCTTTTCTTTACCGATCGATGAGTTGTGCCGTGACGAGCGCTTTGGCAACAAGTTGAGTCCCTTGCGTCATTTCCACATCCACTTTCCCGAACTTCCGTCCGAGATCGAAGACGTTGGCCGACACCCGGATCTGACTTTCAATTTGAATGGGTTTCATGAAATAGACCGTGATGTTCTCAACCACCAAATCCCCTTTTTTCATGTGGCGCAGACTACGCGTCGCCCCTTCGACCAATAAGGTCGTCAGCACGCCAGATGAGGCAGTCCCCATATGACTCGTCATCTGAGGTGCGACTTCGACCGTGAATGCCGTCCCGTTCGATGTAGGATCTTCTTTCAATTGGTTCGTGATCATATTATCAAACGTTTCACCGACTTGCGGTTGACGATTTGCAAGTTGAAGTGCCTTCAGCACGTCTTGACGGCTAATGATTCCGAGCAATCGTCCATAGTTGTCGACGACAGGAAGCATTTCAATCCCTTCCCATACCATCTGATGGGCCGCATTGGTGACGCTCGTTTGGACGCCCACTGTAATCGGACTTTTCGTCATGACCTTTTCGATATCATGGTCATGAGGTTTGTCGATGACGTCCTTCGCTGTAATCACACCGACCACCTTCATCTGTTCATCGATGACGGGATAACGGTTATGTTTCGTTCGCTCGTTCAATTCGTGCCAACGTTTCACCGTGTCATCGGACTTCAGATAGAATGTGTCGTGAAGCGGAATGACGATATCTGAGACGAGTAAAATTTCTTTTTTGATCAATCGGTCATAAATCGCGCGGTTGATCATCGTCGCAACGGTAAAACTGTCATACGATGTGGAAATGACTGGCATATCATACTTGTCCGCCATTCGTTTCACTTCATCCGTCGTATCAAATCCCCCTGTGATCAAGACGGCTCCACCTGATTGCAGGACAAGTTCATGCGCTTTTTCACGGTTCCCGATAATGACGAGCGAGTCGACATCGATATACCGCATCATCGCTTCAAGCTTCATGGCACCGATTACAAATTTCGATAACGTCTTGTGTAACCCGTTCCGACCGCCCAATACTTGTCCATCGACGATATTGACGACTTCAGCGAATGTGAGTTTTTCAATATTTTCTTTATGTTTTCGTTTAATCCGGATCGTCCCCACTCGTTCAATGGTGGACACGAAGCCGAGGTTCTCAGCTTCTTTGATGGCTCGGTAGGCCGTACCTTCTGAAACCGCTAACTCTTTAGCGATTTGACGGACCGAAATTTTTGACCCAACATCGAGCGACTCGATATGTGCTATGATCTGTTCATGTTTTGTGGTCATACTCGGAGTCCCTTCTCTCAATACATTTTCTACTCATTCCAGTATACTGTATCAGTCAAAGTTGTTCAAACTGTACCAATCAAATTGCAACATTTCCTTTCTGTTTTCGAAACCGCTATAATAGACACGTAGTCAACGTAAGAGGTAGAAGGGAAGGGATTCATTTTGAATCAACGTACCAATCAAATTGCACAATCTTTAGCGACAAAAGGATTAGATGCGGCGTTCATCACATCGAAGGCATCCGTGTTTTACTTTTCGGGAGTCTATGCGGAAGCTCACGAGCGTCTCATTGCTATCTTGGTTCTAAAAAACGGCACAACCGCCATCATTTGCCCGGCTCTCGAAAAAGGGATTGTCGAAGCAAGTGAATGGTCAGGTGAGATCGTGACGTACATGGACCATGAGAACCCATGGGACACAATCGTCAAACTGTTCCTCGATAACCAAATCGTTCCTGAACGAATCGGAATCGAAGGCGAGCATTTAACCTTTAATCGTGTTGAGCAACTTCGCGCCGGTTTTGCAGGTCTTTCGATTATCGACTTGACCGACGAACTCCAAACGTTACGCATGATCAAGTCACCGGATGAAGTCCGTGTGATGAAACGTGCCGCTGAACTGGCTGATATGGCAATTGAAGCCGGAATCCGTTCACTCCGCGAAGGTGTGACCGAGCTCGAGGTCATCGCCGATATCGAATACGCTATGAAGCAACAAGGCGTACGTGAGATGTCCTTTGATACACTCGTCTTGTTCGGTGAAAATAGCGCCGACCCTCACGGTGTACCAGGTAACAATCGCTTGAAAAAAGGTGACTTCGCCTTATTCGACCTCGGCGTCGTCTGGCAAGGATATTGTTCAGATATCACACGTACAGTCGTCTTCGGTGAAGCAAGTAAGAAACAACGCGAACTTTATGAAACGGTTCTCCAAGCTGAAGAAGCAGCAATCGAGATGGCAAACGTCGGAACAACACTCGGCACCATCGACATCGCGGCACGCCAAGTCATCACCTCTGCCGGATACGGCGAATACTTCACTCACCGAATCGGTCATGGGATTGGCATTGAAGTACATGAACATCCATCGATGGCAGCAAACAACGACATGACTGCTCAAGTCGGTATGACTTTCACAGTCGAACCGGGTATCTATTTACCAGGTGTCGGTGGTGTTCGGATTGAAGACGATCTCGTCATGACAGAAAGTGGTCCTATCACGTTGACGAGTTATCCAAAAACGCTTCAAGAGATTGAATGACAAAAAGTGCGATCCGTTCAAGGATCGCACTTTTTACATACCTTAATAGAATAATCGCATCATGACATCTCGTTGAGGAACCTCATAGCGTTCCATCTTCTCCAAAAAGGCACGCTTGTCGTACGGTACCGCCTGAAGTTCAAGATCAAGTCCCGTTTCTCCCTCTGACAATATGGCAAAGCGAGCAAGATCATCTTTCGCCACCCCGAGTGCACCCGGATTGAAGTAACGTTTGCTGTCATCTTCAAACAAATGAACGGAATGGTGATGTCCAAATAAGATGACATCTCCTTCGTATTCACCGTACAGACGTTGCATATTTCCAAGTGTTGGTTCAAGGATTTCATGAAACGGTTCTTCGATAATTGTCGCTTCCCGCTTTTCTTTTGGGATGTGATAATGGATGCCGAACACCGTTTCGCCAGCCATTCCACTAGACATCGTTCGAGGAAGAGAGTCAAGGACATCCGCATATTTAGTTTCCAAATGTCGTGCGACCCACTCATGGTGAAGACGTGTATGGGCATAACTTTCCGGGTGCCCCTGCCCAGCCAATAGCGAGAGGACCGCTTCATCATGATTTCCAGAAATCATGTACGCTCCTCGATCGAGTAACCGCTCCATGACCGCATTCGAGTCCGGTCCCATCGCAATCATGTCACCGAGTGACCAGATGACGTCGACCCGTTCCCTATCCATAACTTGAAGAACGGCTTGTAACGCTTCGAGATTCCCGTGAACGTCTGTGATTACTCCAATCTTCATCGCTTCCCCCTCACTTCCGATACTGATGGACGACGTTGACCCCACCCGTCACATCAATGACGGCTCCCGTGATCATATCCGAATCTTCTTGTAATAAGAAAGAAATTAAACGCGCAATATCTTCTCCGGTACCGTGTCGACCAACCGGAGTCCCTTCATCCACTTCTGCTTCTTCAATTCGCATCTCTTTTTGAGATCCGACGATATTTCCCGGGTTGACCATGTTCACCGTAATTCCGAACGGTGCCTCTTCTAATGCGACCGATTTCGTCAAACTGACGAGCCCTGTCTTTGCAGCGGCAAATGCAGAACGATGAATCCAGCCAGGTGCCGTCCCACTTTCCGGAAAACCGTATGAGATGATGCGTCCGAAGCGATTCGATCGCATCGAAGGAATCACACGACGCATCAGCCAAAACGAGGCGGATAGATTACCAATCAATACTTCGTCCCATTCTTCATCCGACAACTCGACGAGCGGTTTTCTTTCGAAAATGTATGGTCCCGCGTTTAAAATCAAGGCACTCGGTTCACCAAATCGCTCGACTGCCTCTTCGTAAGCCGAGAGCAGTTGATTACGGTCGGTCAACCCCGCCTCAATCATATGTATTCGTTCATGTTCCCAATCAATGGGGTTACGCTGCAGGATGCTGACGTGCCAACCTTCGTGCAAAAGCCGTTCTGTCACGACACGACCGATCCCTTTTGCCCCAGATGTAATCATCACATGTTTCATCGCCCTACCTCCTTCGCTTTATTTTACCTGTTCTTTCACATGAATTCCAAACTTGGACATGTCGTGAACAAAGTCATGAAAAAATTCACTCCTTTTCATGGCGAAACAGCGTGAAAACTGAAAGAAGTGGTATACTATATATGTAAGCCGAACGTATATTTCGAGCGAAAGGTTGGGATTTACATGGCAATTGTATACAAACACATTTTATCTGCCGTTGATGGATCGAAAGAGGCAGAACGTGCATTTGAAACAGCGATCGATGTCGCGATTCGTAACGAAGGAAAATTGTACGTTGGTCATGTGATTGATACGCGTACGTTTGCGACTGTTGAAGCTTATGACCGAACAATCACCGAACGCGCTGAGACATATGCGAAAGAATTACTTGAAGACTATGTGAAGCGCGCGAAAGAGCGTGGCGTAAAAGAAGTTGAGACCGTAATTGAATACGGTTCTCCTAAAGTGACAATCGCGAAAAAGATTGCGCCTAACCATGATATTGATCTTATTATTTGTGGCGCGACTGGTCTTAACGCCGTCGAACGTTTCTTTATCGGAAGTGTATCTGAAAGTATCGTCCGATATGCAAAATGCGACGTTCTCATTGTCCGCCAATAATCATTCATGCACAAAAAAGGGTCTTGCCGATGCAAGACCCTTTTACTATTGATCACAACACTTTGACCGTGACCGTTTTACGACCGAATTGAATCGCCGCACTATGTGAATACATTAAGATATCGATTTTGTTTCCTTTAATCGCCCCACCCGTATCAGCCGCTGTATACGTACCGAGTAACTTACTCCCCACGTAAACTTGAACTTTTGTTCCGAGCGGAATGACGCGTGGGTCAACCGCGATGACGTTGCGTTTTTGAGTCCGAACGTTCCATCCGAGTGCCGTTTTTCCAGAACACCCTTTGCAATACGGTGTATAAGCAGATGCTTTCATCGTATATGTTTTCACGCTTGCTGGTTTGATTGGTTTAGGCGCACTCACTGAACGTAAGTTCTTTGTAGGAACCCATCCAGCTTTCCCTTTATAGTTCACACGAATCCAAGCGCCTCGAGAACCCGTCCGTTGAAGACGATCACTCGCTGTCATCTTTCCAATCACTCGTGCATTTGATTTCCCTTCAGCATAAATCATCTTCGAACCCGACTTTGTCGAAACATATACTTTCTTAGTTGCTGCTTCTACTTGTGAAGATGGTAGAGAAAATGCAAATACGGCGATTGCGAGAAGTAAGAGCGTCATGATTTTTTTCAACATACGTTTTTCGTCCTCTCTTCGTCAATTTGTTTATCCTTTGAGATCGACCCATATGTAACAGGTGATTCATAGCTTTCCGATGAATATTTCGTCCAGATAACTATATGCTGAAACATCCGTCAGTGCCGTTACACTTCCTGTTCATTTGAGTGACACAAACATTACAAATCGATGTCAAAACGGACTATTTATCACACGATAAGAGTGATTTGAAACGAAGTAGAGATATTTATATAAATTTACATCCAATAAATGGTTTATTCATGACGCAAGTATTACAAAACGATGTAAATGAGGCGCCTAATATTACAACAGAGAAAACCTTTGTCCTATTTAAATGATCCCACATTAGGTAAAAAGACTCAGAAAAACCCCACGTTACACAATGTAACGTGGGGTTTGTTTCAACTTATGCGTGTTCTTCGACAAGGTTTGCGACGCGAACCGTGTCACGAGCGATGACCAATTCTTCGTTCGTCGGGATGATGATGACCTTAACCGGTGAATGCGGGTAGTTGATGAACAACTCTTTGCCGCGAGCTCCGTTGTTAAGGGAAGGATCCCAGTAGACGCCCATGAATTCGAGACCACGAAGGATACGTTCACGGATGACGTCTGAGTTCTCACCGACACCTGCTGTGAAGATGATGGCGTCGACACCATTCATTTCAGCCGCATATTGACCGATGTAACCATGAATACGGTTTGAGAAGATTTTCAACGAAACTTCTGCACGGTGGTTACCTTCTGCAGCCGCTTGCTCGATGTCACGCAAGTCGCTTGAGATACCAGAGAGACCGTATACGCCAGACTCTTTGTTCATGACGTTCAATACGTCTTCAGCAGATTTCCCTGTTTTTTGCATCAAGAACGGAATGAGCGCAGGGTCCAATGAACCTGAACGTGTTCCCATCGTGATTCCTTCAAGAGGTGTGAAGCCCATCGTTGTATCGATTGAACGTCCACCTGCAACTGCCGCGATTGACGCACCGCTACCGAGGTGACAAGAAATCAAACGTAAGTCTTCAAGCGGACGACCGAGAAGTTCTGCCGCACGCTGTGTGACATACTTGTGGCTCGTTCCGTGGAAACCATACTTACGTACGCCATGTTCCGTATAGTATTCATAAGGAAGACTGTACAAGAAGTTCTCTTCAGGCATTGATTGATGGAACGCTGTATCGAATACCGCTACTTGTGGGACATTCGGCAAAATGGCCTGGAATGCACGAATACCTGTCAAGTTTGGTGGGATATGAAGGGGTCCGAGTTCTGTGAACGACTCGATGTTCTTCATGACTTCGTCGTCGATGACGACCGAATCCGCATACACCTCTTTCCCGTGTAACACACGGTGACCTACGCCAGAAATCTCATCGAACGATTGGATGATGTCCAATTCGATCAATTTCTCCAACGTCAATTCAACCGCTTCTTTGTGCGTGTGAAGTGGTGTAACCACGTTAAACTTCTGTCCTTCACCGTACTTGATTGTAAAAATCGCATCTTCTTTCCCTACACGCTCTACAAGTCCGACCGCGAGCAACTCTTCCGTTGGCATCTCGAGTAACTGGAACTTGAGCGATGAACTACCAGCATTGACTGCCATAATTTTCGTCATGTCATACACCTCTTACCTTTCGTTTTAAACGCATATCTTTATCTGTTCAATTTAAAACTGATAACTGTATCATAATGAAGATACTTGATTTTGCATACCTTTTTCAAGTATTTTGTCCATTATTTTTGAGTTGTTTTGAACCAATCGTCAATCTGTTTCACCACACCGGCAACTGCTCTGACATCAGTGAATGACGGAAGTTCCACAAATAGAGCTTGTTTCGGTCGTGTGACGCCTTCGCCTACTTTTTGGAGGAGCAATAAGCTTTTCGCATAACGTTCGTCCTTGAACATCGTCGTCGGAAGCTGAATGACCCCTTTGACGACGGCCTCGCGGTCCATCCATTGTTTTAATTTCCCTTCATCATCCTGTTCAAACAAATTGTTCGGAATGACGAATAGTCCGTGCCCACCCGGTTTAGTATGTCGGATTGCCTGTTCCATCATTAGGAAATGTGAATAGGAATGGCCTTCCTCTCGCTTCATGTCATACTCGGCTGCGACATCATCGTTCGGATAGTATCCGACTGGTAAATCAGCTACGGATAAATCACTCGGCTCGACAAATAAAGGAGCTAGGGCATCTTGATGGAAATAAGAAACCGGCTCTTTTAATAAGTTACTGATTGAATAAGATAGGCGAAGTAATAACTCATCCACTTCGACCGCCTGAGCTGTCGCTTCTTTCAACTGAGAGAGGATTGCGTGTGACAAGGTACCCGTCCCACTTCCAAGGTCAAGCACTGTCGCGCCATCTTTGAGCAGTTTCGTTGCCAAGTATCCCATGAATAAACTGACCGCATCCGGCGTCGGTTGATTGTTCGGTGGCAGTTGTGTCGTTTCTTCAAGGACAAGTAGACTGACCGCTTTTCGGACATCATCCGTTTTCTCGTTCTCGATATCGACATGATCAAACACTTGAACGAGCGCTTCAATCGGTAATACATCTAAGTCTTTGACAAGTTTCTTCGCTTCTTGTTTCCAATCGCGATACAGTTGTTCAAAACGTTCCATTTCGTTCATCCTTTCCATACAAAACCGGCCCCCATAAGAGGACCGGTCGGTTCACGTTCTAGTGTAAGCTATTTTAATCAATTTCGCCAAACGAATCAATTCACTTGTTCGAACGCTTGAAGCGCCGCTTCGAAATCGACCTCATTTGTCATTTCATCCATGTACTCTACGTACTGTACGACTCCATTTGAATCGACGACAAACACCGAGCGCGCGAGAAGTCGCATTTCCTCAATTAATACACCGTATGCTTTCGCAAATGAGAGATCACGGTGGTCAGAGAGTGTGACCACGTTGTCTAGACCCGAAGCTGAGCACCAACGACGTTGTGCGAATGGGAGGTCGTTCGATACGGTCAAGACTGTTCCACCAAGTGATGAAGCCTTCTCATTGAATTCGCGTGTTTGTGTATCACATACGCCCGTATCAATGGAAGGAATGACACTGATTAGTTTTTTCCCCGGATAACTCGCTAATGTCACTTCTTCTAGAGCCGTCGTCAAGACACGGAAGTCAGGTGCTTGGTCTCCCACTTTCACCGGATTCCCTTGTAGTGTCACGTTGTTCCCTTTAAATGTTGGCATGAACTCATCCCCTTTATATTAGTTACCTGTTCATCATATCGATGAAATTGAGCCTTTGACAAACTTCCTGCTTTTGGCCCTGTTTCAGTTTTCCCTATATCGGTCGGGGGAAACACGTTATAATGTAGGAGACACCATTGACAAAGGGGATGACTCAGATGAGAAATAACGTCTATTTGTACCATCGTAACGTCAACGAATTCACTAAAGAAGTGAAGAAATTAAAAGAAATCGGGGAAAAACACGGGTTCAACATCGTCAATCAGCCGGAAGATGCGAACATCATCGCTGCAGTCGGTGGAGACGGGGCCTTCTTGCAGGCTGTTCGCTACACAGGTTTTCGTCAGGATGCGATTTATGTAGGATTCGGTCGTGGATTGAACGAGTTTTATTGTGATTTCGACATACATAAACTCGATGAAATTGATCGCCTCTTCTCAGACAACTCGATGCGAATCGAAGAAGGTCTTGAAGTTCGGAAGTACCCACTTCTCTCGGCATCGATTAACGAATCGACACCACTTCTTTGTTTAAATGAAGCTTCAATTAAATCGAGTATCATCAAATCACTCGCAATTGAGGTATACATCGACGATTTACATTTCGAGACATTCCGTGGGGACGGAATGGTCGTGTCGACACCGACTGGGTCGACCGCCTACAACAAATCGCTCAGCGGAGCGGTCGTCGACCCGCTCATCCCATGTATGCAAGTGAGTGAAATCGCCTCGGTCAACAACAACCGTTACCGCACACTCGGTTCATCATTCATCGTACATGATTCGCGTAAGTTATCACTTCGTATTGTCGAGGACGGAAACGATTATCCGATTATCGGGATGGACAATGAAGCCCTCAGCTTGAAATATACGGACCGGATCGACATTGAACTCTCAGACAAAGTCATTAAAACTGTCAAACTTCGGAATAACTCGTTCTGGCATAAAGTGCAACGTTCATTCTTCTAAACAAGAAAGAGGAGTCACGCATCCCGATTGGATGAATGGCTCCTCTCTTTCATTTTAGGATGTGACCGCTTCTGACTCATAGACAGGCGTTCCTTCAACGACTGTCATGACGAGACGATTTTGCAAAATGTCTTCCCCTTTTAAGTCAAAGAAATCTTCGTCCCATACTGTAAAGTTCGCGTTATAACTTTGAATCAATAGTCCGTTTCTTCCGTGTGTCCCCGTCGCCACGTGCGGTGAATACGTGAAGCTTCGGAGTGCCTCATACATCGAAAGGCGTTCACTCGGATTTAATGTACTCGACCCGTTGAAGGACTGTCTTGTGACCGCTCCGAATAGTCCTTTCCGTACGTCGACTGATGAAATCGGGGCATCACTCCCCCCTAATACGAGCGCCCCTGTATCAAGGAGCGACTTGAAACGGTATACGTCTTGTACCCGTTCGTTTCCTAATCGCTCAAACAACATATCTAAATCGTCTGAGAGAAATACAGGTTGCGCATCAATCAATACGGGAAGCGATTTGATCCGTTTGATGAGTGAGTCGTTTAACAAAGAAGCGTGAATGATTCGATCACGCGTCCCTTTCTTAGCAGGATATTTCTCAAGTAAACTGACAAACTGTTCGACCGCGGCATCGCCGATCACATGGGCCGCCACGTTCATCCCGTAAGTACGTGCCTTTTTCACCAATGCTTCAAGGTGATCTGGTCGATGTACTTCAATCCCCCGTTGTCCTCGATCATCTGCGTACGGCGAAGACAAGAGTGCGGTACGCCCCCCAAAGGAACCATCGACAAACATTTTCATCGCCCCAAAATCAAAACGTTTCCGTTTTGTCATCGCATCTTGTTGGATGACGCGATCCACTACTTGTTCATGAACGAGTAGGTGTGCCTGGAATGGAAGTTCACTCAGTACATCTTCATACGCTTGAATCGTCTCGAGCGGATCTCCATGATAGAACAAGTCCTCCGTATGGGCGCCAACGATTCCATGTGCGAATAATGAATCGATTGCCCGACGAAGGGAAGCGGCATTTTTCTTACGGTTTCCACTCAATTCTTTATACAAGAGGTCTAACGCAGCATCATATAAAACACCGTTCAATTTCCCCTCTTCATCTCGACCAAGTTTTCCACCTTCGATTACCGTATGATGGATCAGTCCGAGTCGCTCGAGTCCTTTCGAGTTCACGACGGCCACATGACGACAAACACGTTTCAACACGACGGGACGGTCGCTAAT
The DNA here is from genome assembly GCF_018617455.1 of Exiguobacterium sp. s22. Classification (GTDB taxonomy): domain Bacteria; phylum Bacillota; class Bacilli; order Exiguobacteriales; family Exiguobacteriaceae; genus Exiguobacterium. Next base: position 402,681 of record NZ_JACSKD010000002.1, on the reverse strand, counting down.
CACTTCATCAATCATCTCTCGTGTCGGCATGTCACCGAGCAGACGATCGTCAAATCCTTCTGCCACAATCCAATCGTCGTCCGAACCTTGTTGTTTCATCGTCTCCAGCAACTCTCGAATGTTTGTCGCTTCACTCGCATCGACACGGTCGAGCGCTTCCCCGTAACCGACAAGATGGATATGTGAATCGGTGAATGCAGGATATACACTCTTTCCTTCTAAATTCACAATCTTCTCGATGCGACCGGCATATGTACGGCGAAGATGCCCCTCCTCTCCCATCTTCAAAACACGACCGTGTTCTACAAACATAGAGCGCATCATTTCACCCGGCTTATTCAATGTATAGATATTCCCGTTAACCCATAGTGTACCCATCTAACGACTCCTCCTCGATTGAAAAAAGATTGACGTCTACGTTTTTCCCGTTTCCGTCAATCTTCATGCGTTGTTTATTTTTTTAGCAACTCTTGTTGCTCCAATCCTTTGTCTACCCGTTGACGAATCTCATGTGCTCCATTTTCGTCAAAACGACCGAGCACACGCTCTCCGATTTCGACGGCAGTACCATATTCACCGTGCAGGAACTTATTTTCCGCAAGTGTCAAGGCGATATGAATCTCATTATCGCGGCGACGGAAGCGGTTTGCGTATTGCAATAACTGTTCCGCATACGTCACTTGACGGATCAGTGCATGGACACGGTCACGGAAGTTGTCCATCATCTCTTCGACGTCATGGCTCAATCCGACGATATACGTCATATTGAATGGCGCTTTATCAAACTGTTCATCTAACGATTGCACACCCTTTTGAAGCTGACGCAAATCATTGGATAAATCATTTGGGATGATCGGCATCGCACTCTTCGCTAACAAGCGACGATGTGCGGACAATTCTTTCTTCCACGTTTCTAATTTATGACGAACTTCAAGTTCTTCTTTCCGTAACGAATTCGTATCTTCAATGAATCGTTCATGCATGGCATTGAATTGGTCGAGCGACCGCTTCGCTTCCTGCACTTTGGATTTGATCATACTGTACGGTAACATTTGTGCAACCAGTGCCTGTTCGATATCGAGAACGTTTGCCGTAAGGGTTGTCCGTTCACGCTCTAATTGTTCGAACTCCTCACCGACACGGGCATTAATTTCATAATTACTGACAAGTTTGGACATTTCGGTTTGCAGGTTGTTCATGATTTCAGTGGACTGCAATTCACGCTCTTGAATCGTCGCAAATTCTTTTTTCACGTATTGGCGGGCATCGACCTCAGTACGGAACGCTTCGAACAATTGATCGATGTCGGAGCTCAATTGCTGCATGTCCTCTTCAAAATGATCGAATTCCAATCGTTCGATTCGAGTCATCAATTCTTCGCGACGGTCTTCTGCTTGATCAATTTCTTCCATCAATCCAAGCGGTTCAAGGGCATATCCGTCCATTTGCATTTCTTTATGTCCGGCCCGTAACTGTTGAAGTTGTTGTTTCAACTCGACTTGAACGGTACGTACGAATTGCGGAATGATTCGAATCAGTTCACGGATATGACCGACTTGGGCCGATAGAGACTGCCCCGTTTCAAATGCTTCGGAGACTTGACCGGCCTGCTTTAAGTTGATCATCTCGCTACGTTTCGCCTCGGCGGCAGCGATTTCTTGTTCCACTAGTGCATAGGTCGGTCCGAACGCATGATTTTGTGAATTCAACGTTTTACGGAACTGATATAGTTCTTTTTCATCTTGCTTCACAATATCTAAGAGAGACGTGTGATGTGTCGTAAACTCATCCATCTCATCGAGCATGGCGTGTACCATCGTCTCGAGTTCTTCAATAAGTTGCTCAGTCGCATTCAGGTCTGCTTTCACTTTCATGAAACGGTATTTATCCAAGTCTTCTTCAGCCCGGTATAACGCTTCATCAATTTGACCCGCGTGCACGCTGACCAACTCATCCCAAGATTGATGCCATCGATCAAACTTTTCTTTCGTTTCCCCTTCCATCGGCCACTGTTTGAATTTCTGGAGCTCGACGGGGATACTTGCGCTAAGCACACTTTGTTTCCTCATGTCCAAGTCGTCTATTTTCTGGTAAAAATTCCTTCGGATGAGCATACTTCCCAACATCCCGCCTAATACGACGACGATGATTCCAATGATTAATCCATAAATTCCGTAATCCATCTTTGTCACAACCTCCAAGCCGCTTTCGTGGACTTATGTACCTTTATATAAAAAAAGAAGTATTTTATAAGAATAGATATACCTAATCATATTATAGAACTAACGATTTGCATAGGTTTTCCAATGGTTTCAGTGGAGATTGTTCATTTTTTCAGAACTTTCTTGCAAGACAAATCCGAATTTTGCGTGTACCATAATGCTAAATTCTAAAAACATGAAAGATGGAGGGGGATTCATATGTTCCAAACGACATCGTACTCAGGTGATTTGACAGCCGGTTACGAACTATTAAATAAGCAACTTGCCGCTCTACTAGAAGGCGAAACAAATACGGTGGCGAACCTTGCCAACGCCAGCGCATTACTCAACCAATTTTTAGACCGGATCAATTGGGTCGGATTCTATGTGGCTGATTCAGAAGACAGTCTCATTTTAGGACCATTCCAAGGACTCCCGGCTTGTGTTCATATCTCATTCGGTAAAGGGGTATGCGGAACTGCTGCGGCTACACAAGAAACACAACTCGTTGCTGATGTTCATCAATTCCCGGGACATATCGCTTGTGATGCCGCTTCAAATTCTGAAATCGTCATCCCTCTCGTTCGTGACGGGAAAACGATTGGTGTGCTCGATATCGACAGCCCTGAATTCGATCGATTCTCAGAAATCGACCGTCAAGGTCTTGAGCGTTTCTGCGAGACATTACTTCGATATATTTGATTGACAAGCAATTCGATTCATCGTATACTCATCTTTGTGCATGAAATGACGATAGCAGTCATCGACAAACGTATCCACCTTTCGGGCCTCGACTTAGTCGGAGGGGCATCTCGTAGCTTCGCTATCAAGTGAAGGTGCTTGTACCTTGAAAGGGGCGTTACTCGTCTTTGACACCGTTGTTCTTTTGTGCAAAATACATGAACAACAAGGAGGAGTCCAATCATGGCTCGTTACACAGGTCCAGCTTGGAAACTCTCGCGTCGCTTAGGAATTTCACTTAGCGAAACGGGTAAAGAATTAGCAAAACGTCCTTACGCACCAGGTCAACACGGAAATGGTCGTAAGAAAATCTCAGAATACGGTCTTCAGCTTCAAGCGAAGCAAGCACTTCGTCACATGTACGGAGTGAACGAGAAGCAATTCCGCCGCATCTTCAACGATGCTGGTAAAATGCCAGGCATCCACGGTGAGAACTTCATGTTCTTGCTCGAATCACGCCTTGACAACCTCGTTTACCGTTTCGGCCTCGCTCGCACACGTCGTGGAGCACGCCAACTCGTCAACCACGGTCACATCACAGTTGACGGATCACGCGTAGACATCGCGTCTTACCGCGTAAAACCAGGTCAAGTAATCGCAGTTCGCGAAAAATCGAAAAACGTGAAAGCAATCGCTGAAGCTCTTGAAGTAGCACCAGCTACAAAAGACTTCGTATCGTTTGACGCTGAGAAACTCGAAGGTACATTCGTACGTCTCCCAGAACGCGCTGAACTCAACGACCAAATCAAAGAGCAACTCATCGTCGAGTACTACTCACGTTAATGCTTTTTATCCCCTTCTTCTCGAAGGGGATTTTTTTATCTCTTCAGAATCTCTTGTCGGATACGCCCCATTTGCGTATCGAGGGCATCCGCCATAAGTGCCGCCTCTATTAACTCTTCCTTAGATGACTCAGGTACGTCATGCTGATATTTATATTGAAGTTTATGTTCTGTCGCCGCCCAAAAATCCATGGCAAGCGTCCGGATTTGAATCTCCGCCGGTACCCAGATGATCCGTTCGGCCAAATAGACTTTCGTTTTTACAATAAGATGCAAACTACGATACCCACTCGGTTTCGGGTGCTCGATATAGTCTTTGATTTCAATGATGTCTAGATCGTCACGTGTCTCTAAGTGATGTAATATGGCATAAATATCGTCTCGGAAGCTCGTGACAATTCTAATTCCTGCCACATCATGTACGTGTTCCCAAAGTGCAGAAACGTCTAATGGTAAGTCTTTCCGTTTCATCTTACGTACGATCGACGGTAACGTCTTCATTCTTGTCTTCACATGTTCAATCGGTGAATATCCAAGTCTCGTCTGCCAATCTAAATCGATAATCCCGAGGTCACTCTCGAGTTCCGTGATCGCCATTTCATAATATCGAAAGTGTTCGCGCCATTGATGGAACTGGTCGCCGAAAAACTCTTCAATTTCCATCCTCATCCCTCCTATCTCATCATTCTATCAAATCCAAGTGGCACGTCATGTACAAAAAAACGTCCATTCCTCAACAAATGAGGAACAGACGTGATGATTAGACGTGACGAATCACGAAATATTTTTTCTTACCACGACGAATGATCGTGAATTCACCGAGGGTATCTTCGCGCGTAATCATTTTATCGAGCGCTTGTTCACGTTCCCCGTTCAAGTAAATCGCACCGTTCGTTACGTCTTCACGTGCCTGACGTTTCGATGGTGAAATTTTAGCCTCTACAAGGAGGTCGACAAGATTACGCTCTCCGTCAAGTTCGAATTGCGGCATCCCTTTGAACGCATCTTCCATGTCTTCTGGTTGAAGCGACGTTAAATCCCCACTAAAGAAGGCTTTCGTGATCCGTTCTGCTTGTTCAAGTCCAGCTTCACCGTGAACGAGCTTCGTCATCTCTTCTGCGAGACGGCGCTGTGCCACACGCTTCTCAGGTGCTTCCGTCACTTCTGCTGCAAGTGCTTCAATCTCTTCATGCGTCATGAACGTGAAGTATTTGATGAACTTGATGACATCCGCATCGTCGACGTTGATCCAGAACTGGTAGAACTCGTATGGTGACGTCTTGTCAGCATCTAACCAAACCGCACCACCCGCTGTCTTCCCAAACTTCTGTCCGTCAGACTTTGTGACAAGCGGAACCGTGAGTCCGAACGCTTTTTCTGAATGACCGAAGCGACGAATCAATTCAAGACCTGCCGTGATGTTCCCCCATTGGTCACTTCCACCGACTTGAAGACGACATTTCTCTGTCTCGTATAGTTTCAAGAAGTCGTAAGATTGAAGCAACATGTATGAGAATTCTGTGTACGAGATCCCATTCTCCATGCGTGAATCGACAGAATCTTTCGCAAGCATGTAGCTGATTGGGAAGTGCTTCCCGATGTCGCGAAGGAAATCGATGATCGACATCTCTTCTGTCCATTCGTAGTTGTTGCGAATCGTGATCGGGTTCTCCCCTTCAAGTGGAAGGAATCGGCTCAACTGATCTTTGATTCGATCGGAGAAGAGCTTGACCGTATCCAATGTGTTCAATGAACGTTCATCCGAACGACCAGACGGGTCTCCAATCATCCCTGTCGCCCCACCGACAAGCGCGATGACCTGATGGCCCGCCTGTTGGAAACGTTTTAGCGTTAAAATCGGGAGCAAGTGCCCGATATGAAGTGAGTCTGCTGTCGGGTCAAATCCCGTGTACAACGTCGTCGGTTGCTTCAGTTGTTCCTTTAGTCCTTCTTCATCTGTCATTTGGTTGACAAGCCCTCGAAACTCTAAATCGTTTAATAGTTCCATCTGTTCCACTCCTTCAATTGACATAAAAAAACGTCCCTTCTCATATGAGAAGGGACGGAGATTCCGCGGTACCACCCTACTTGTCGCAATTCGCGACCGCTTGAGCGAGAGATAACGGTCTCGAACCGGCCAAAAGGCACGCTCTAAAAGTGTAATTCATCGTTTGGCGTTGGCTAGTTCACAGCAACCACTAGCTTTCTGGACAAGAGGCCCACCGACTACTTCGCTTTCTTCATTGCGTCATCATATCGTTGACTATGCTATTCATTTTATAAGCATCGTTTTCCACTTGTCAACTCCCACAATGAAACTTGCGTAAGACATCGGTTTCAAGGTAAGGTGAAGGTTGAATTGTGCTATAATCGAATATATTACTGTCTAAAATAGTTTTACACCATATTTAAGGAGGCTGTCATGCTGCAGAAGATTCGAGACTTTTGGAATAATCCGACGTCATTGAAAGTTCGTCGCTATGCCAACGTTATATATGATGTGTCGTGGAACGTTCTACTTCTGACCATCATTTCTGTTGTACTCATTGGGTTTTTAGGTGCTGGAATCGGCTTTGGATATTTCGCATCCCTCGTCAAAGATATGCCGACCCCCGCCTATAAAACAATGACTGCACAAATCAACACGTATACATCGACATCCAATATTTACTTTGGGAGCGGAGAACGAATCGGGAACTATACGACCGATGAAGTGCGAATTCCTATACCGGTAGAAAAAGTATCTCCATATGTCGTCGATGCGCTACTTGCGACAGAGGACGTCGAGTTTTATGAACACGATGGAGTCGTTCCAAAAGCGACATTACGTGCCATTTTACAAGAAGCGACCGGTTCAGAAGACCGTACTGGTGGTTCTACCCTGACGCAACAATTGATCAAGAACCAAATGCTAACGAATGAAGTGTCGTTCGAGCGGAAAGCAAAAGAAATTTTGTTAGCTCTTCGACTTGAAAAAGCGATGAATAAAGACGAAATTTTAAATGCTTACTTGAATGTCGTATCGTTCGGTCGTAACTCGATGGGACGTAACATTTCAGGGATCGAGGCTGCTGCACGTGGCGTATTCAATACTTCAGCTGAAAAGTTGACGTTGCCACAAGCGGCATTCTTAGCAGGAATTCCGAAAAACCCGTTCTTCTACACACCGTATTATCAAGGTGGGGTCGTTAAAGAAGACGTATCGGGTGCTGTCAACCGTATGAAGACGGTATTGAACCGAATGTATGTTGCCGGAAAAATCACAAAAGAAGAATATGATGCGGCCTATAACTATGACATCACACAAGACTTCATGCAGACGCAGACAAAACCTCGTGATAAATATCCGTACGTTGTCGATGAGGCAGAGCTACAGGCTCGTCAAATCGTGACTGACTATCTGATGAAACAGGACGGGATCGAATACAACAATCTAAGTTCTGAAGAAAAAGATTCTGTCAGATCAACGTACGCAAAACGAGCGCATAATATGTTGCGTCAAGGTGGATTCAACATCCGATTAACGCTTGATAAAGAAGTGCACGAAGCGATGCAACAACCCGCGAAGAATGCTGGGAACTTCGGACCGAATCAAACGATTAAAGATGAAAACCGTACACTGCCTGAACAGACTTCTTCTGTCATGATTGAAAACAAGACCGGGAAAGTACTCGGATTCGTCGGTGGTCGCTACATCAATGGTAAGACCGATGATTTGAACCGTGCATTCTGGGCAGAACGTCAAATCGGTTCGACTGCAAAACCGATTCTTGTGTATTCAAATGCGATTGAAGCCGGTATGATTACGCCTGCCACTAAAATTATCGACGAAGAATACTATTATAAATTTACGGGTCCGGGACAACCGAAAAAACAAGTTCAAAACGAAGGGAAGACATATCGCGGAGCCGTCACGGTGCGTGATGCACTCAAACTTTCATTGAACGTTCCAGCCGTTAAGATTTATGAGGAACGTAATCAAAAACCTGCCGATACGCAAAAACTAGTCGATATGGGGATTCCGGTATCTGAAGGAAACCGTTATGCATCAGCGATGGCTCTCGGTACGGGAGAAGTTAAACCAATCGATTTAGCTGCAGCATATGCGATGTTAGCCAACTACGGAGAACATGTCGCCCCTTACTTTATTCAACAAATCGAGTATCAAGGTGAAGTGATTTACGAAGCAAAACCGAAGAAGACACGTATTTATACGGATCGAACATCTTATCTTGTCGTTGATATGCTCCGTGACGTGTATACGTCAGGTACAGCGACATATGCTAAATCACTACTCAACGTTCCTGGAGACTGGATGGGTAAAACCGGTACGACGAATGACCAGCGCGATTCTTATTTGGTCGGATCGAACCCGAACGTCACACTCGCCGTCTGGTCCGGTTACGATTCACAACGTCTCTCTATGCTAAATAGTTGGGACTACGGACAATATTACCAACGGACTCAGAAAATCTGGTCACAAACGATGAATCGTGTCTATGCGGATAATCCTGAAGCCTTAGGCGTAAACGCCCGCTTCGTTCAACCTTCAAGTGTCTCTGCCAAAGACTTCAAAGACTCTGGTACATTCTCTGAGAAGAAGAAAGTAGAAGAGAAAGAAAAAGAAGAGGAAGCGAAGAAGAAAGCTGAAGAAGAGGCGAAGAAAGAGGCTGAGGAAGCAAAGAAAGACGCTGAAGCGAAAAAACAAGAAGCTGCTGACGATGCTGCCGCTAAGAAAAAAGCCGAAGCAGAAGCGAAACAAAAAGCTGAAGCCGAAGCGAAGAAAAAAGCCGAGGAAGAAGCGAAGAAGAAAGCTGAAGAAGAGGCAAAGAAAAAGGCTGAAGAAGAGGCGAATGCCGACTCTACAGATTCCAATAATGAATAAGCAAAAGGTCGACACCTCGTGTGTCGACCTTTTTTGCTCAGTCTTCCATTGTTGATAAATCGCCCGTCTCAAGATTTAACTCCCAAGCTTTCAAGACGCGACGCATGATTTTCCCACTTCTCGTCTTCGGAAGCTTGTCCTTGAACTCGATTTCTCGAGGTGCCGCGTGAGCTGCCAATCCTTCTTTGACGAACTGTTGAATTTCTTGTTTTAACTCATCAGACGGTTCGTAGCCTTTACGAAGCGCGATGAATGCTTTAATGATTTCACCTCGGACCGGATCCGGTTTTCCGATGACGCCAGCCTCGGCAACAGCCGGATGCTCGACGAGTCGACTTTCCACTTCAAATGGCCCGACGCGTTCGCCGGCTGTCATGATGACATCGTCGACACGTCCTTGGAACCAGAAGTAACCGTCTTCGTCCATATAAGCTGAGTCCCCTGACACGTACCAATCTCCCCAGAAGTAACTCTCATACTTCGTATCGTTCTTCCAAATCTTCCGCATCATCGATGGCCATGGTGTCTTCAGTGCCAAGTTCCCCATCCGATGTGGGGGAAGTGGTCGACCTTGATCATCCAAGATGGCTGCCTCACAACCAGGAATCGGTTTCCCCATCGACCCAGGTTTAATATCCATCGTCGGATAGTTACAAATCATCATGGCTCCAGTTTCTGTCATCCACCACGTATCGTGGATCCGGAGGTTGAACGCCTCATGTCCCCAGCGGATGACTTCAGGGTTCAACGGCTCCCCGACAGATAGGATATGACGTAAAGAGGACAAGTCATATTTTTCAAACGCTTCGTCGCCTGCACCCATGAGCATGCGGAATGCCGTCGGCGCACTATACCAGACTGTTACGCCAAATCGTTCGATGACCGAGTACCAAAATTCCGGATTAAATCGTCCCCCGACGATAACGTTTGTCGCTCCGTTTAAGAACGGTGCAAAAATACCATAGCTCGTCCCCGTCACCCATCCCGGGTCGGCCGTACACCAATAAATATCATCCGGTTGCAAATCGAGTACCCACTTACCGGTCATCATATGTTGAATCATCGCATTATGGACATGGAGAACCCCTTTTGGTCTTCCTGTTGAACCCGATGTATAGTGTAAGATTAGACCGTCTTCACGATCGACCCAAGTCAATTCGAGATCTGTCGTCGCTTCACTTGCCAACTTCCGATAATCGATCACTTTGCCGGATTCCTCGATATCATCCCCAACGAGTAAGATGGTTTCGAGATGTGGCAATTGATCGACCGGGACACGTGGCAATAATTCTCTCGTCGTCACGATCACTTTCGCCTCAGAATCAAGGAGTCGATCATGTACCGCTTGTTCCATGAAGGCTTCAAAGAGTGGACCGACGATGGCACCCAGCTTGATCGCTCCGAGTAAAATAAAATAAAGTTCTGGTTGACGTGGCATAAAGATAAAGACACGGTCGCCTTTCTCCACACCAATCGACTTCAGAACATTACCAGAACGATTACTCTCTTTCTTCATATCCGCATACGTGTACCGCTGTTCCCGATCCCCATCGAAATAAAGCAATGCCACTTTCGTCGCCAATTCACTTTCTGCATGACGATCGATTGCTTCGTATGCCAAATTGACCTTCCCCGTCAAGTTCCAAGAAAATAAAGCTTCTGCTTGTGTCCATTCAAACGACTGACAAGCCTCTTCATACGACGCTAATTGATGCTCCCCTGTTAACGCTTTCAATTTTTCCATCGTTAAAGATTCGCCTCCCCTGTAAAGATTGGTATAACCACTTTCAGTATAGTGTTAAAATTATGACAAATCAATGAATTTCCAGTTTCATCAAAAGCGGATGAAACTAATCCAATGAAAGCGCTATAATAAGAGTTGGAAAAGGTGGTGACCCTATGGAAAAACAATATCATTCAAAAGTGTGGCAGACCTCACAAGGTGACGTCACGATTGACGGTCCGATTGCGCCTGACGTCTTGCAGACGTATCGTCTTGATGAAGGATTGACCGCATTTCGTGAACCGGAAGATCAGCACGAGGCACTCGTCGATATTGCTGGGTTGAAAGAAGGAAGAATCATCGTCGCCAGACAGGATGATCTCGTGATCGGTTACGTGACCTTCCTCTATCCTGACCCATATGAGCGTTGGAGTGAAGGAAACGACCCATACATCCTTGAACTTGGGGCAATCGAGGTAAGTCCCCGCTTCCGAGGGCAACGCATCGGGAAACAATTGCTCGAAGTGTCGATGATGGACCCACATATGGATGACTTTTTGATTTTAACGACCGAATATTATTGGCACTGGGATTTGAAGGGCAGTGGACTCTCGATTTGGGATTATCGCAAAGTCATGGAGAAGATGATGAATCATGGTGGACTTGTCTTCTTCCCGACAGACGATCCAGAAATCGCCTCTCACCCTGCCAACTGTTTGATGGCTCGCATCGGCAAAAACGTGCGCCAAGAAACAGTTGATCATTTTGACTCGCTTCGGCTCCGCCGACGATTCATGTACGATTGAGGAGGAAATGATATGTTAATCGAACAGATGATGAATCGACATGTCGTGACGATTCAACCGACCAATACAATCGCTCACGCAGCTAAACTCATGCGAGAACATCGTGTCAGACATTTAATCGTGACAAACCCCGCTCGACAAGTCGTCGGGATTGTCGGGCAATTTGAGATGAGCGGTGCAACGAGTGTCTTTCATCCCGAGAGCGAAAATGCCGATTTTCAAAACCCTATATCGAGTATTATGCGTCCGGAAGTTCCGACGGCACATCCTTTTGATTTCTTCGAGGACGCGGCAGCATTATTTTATGAAAACCGGCTGACCTGTCTCCCGATCGTCGAACAAGGCAAGCTCGTTGGCGTGTTGACCGAAACGGATTTATTGCGATACTTTGTCCAATTGACGGGTGCACTCGAGCCGAGTTCACAAATCGAGATCTTAGTTGAGAATACGACGGGAACACTCGAAAAAGTGACCCGGCTCCTCGCCAAAACCAATATCAACATCATTAACGTCTTCGTTCATCCGACGAGTGACCCCTACAAACGGATTATCTCCTTCCGCGTCCAGACGATGAATCCACTACGGATTATCGAACGACTCAAGCGAGAAGGATATGAGGTACTCGGACCGGAGATGTCACAATGAGACCATTCTACATATTTGGTGAAGATGAGACGTCCTATCGTTTTCACGAGGACCATCCATTCAATCCATTGCGACTTGAATTGACGACATCGCTATTGATCGCAGCCGGAAAACTTTCCAAATCGGAATGTGTATCTCCTCCACTCGCCTCGGTTGAGGAGTTAGCGCTCGTTCACGATCTCGATTACATCGAAGCCGTCCAAGCGGCGGCGGCAGGTGAGCTATCTACATTAAAAGCCAATAAATTTGGTCTCGGTACGGAAGACACACCCATCTTTCCGACGATTCATGAAGGAGCGGCGCGTCTCGTCGGAGGGACGATTCATGCACTCGATCTCGTGGCAAGCGGGAAAGCGGAGCGCGCCTTTCATGTCGGAGGAGGGTTACACCACGGCATGCGGCGTAAAGCATCAGGATTTTGTGTGTATAATGATGCCGCTGTCGCTATCGCACATGTGAGAAAGCAATATGGGTCGCGTGTCCTCTATGTGGATACGGATGCACATCATGGGGACGGCGTTCAGTGGCTCTTCTATGACGATGATGACGTCATGACATTATCCATTCACGAGACCGGTCGTTATCTCTTTCCTGGTACCGGAACAGTGACGGAGCGTGGCAATGGGAAAGGATACGGCTATAGTTGGAACGTCCCGGTCGATGCGTTCACCCAAGACGATTCATTCTTGACGTGCTACGAGACCGTCTTACGCGAGGCGTGCGAATGGTTCAAACCCGATATCATCCTGACTCAGAATGGTGCGGATGCCCATGTGTTTGATCCACTCACCCATTTGGCGTCAACGATTCGGACGTTCGAACAAATCCCGCAGATTGCCTCACGCCTGGCCGATGAATATACAGACGGCCGTCTCGTCGCCCTTGGTGGCGGTGGGTATGACTGGTATCGTGCCGTGCCACGCGCTTGGGCTCAAGTGTGGGCCGGATTGACGCGTGAGGAACCGTATACAGGAGAGATCCCAATCGAGTGGATTGAACAATGGTCCGGTATCGCTGGTCAACCGTTACCCACACGGTGGGACGATTCCCTTTATACGTTCGACCACATCCCGAGACGGCAACAAATTGAAGAAAAGAACTGGGAAGTCACCAAACGAGCGTTTTGGCCGTTCATCTCAAATGACCGAAAATCGATTTATCTATAAAAAGAAGCCTCCGCATCCATCAAATGATTTGATGAATGTGGAGGCTTTTGTTTAGTCTTGGCGAAGCGAATCACGACGCTCGATTCGGTGAGGAAGCACGACGTTTTTCTCTTCGATTTCTTCTGCGTTCAAGATTTTTGTCAAGAGACGCATCGCGACGGCTCCGATATCGTACATCGGTTGAACGACCGTCGTCAATTTCGGACGAATCATCGTCGCGAGACGCGTGTTATCGTGACCGACGACTTCAAAGTCGTTTGGAACCGAGTAACCTGCATCTTGGATCGCGTGGATGACACCGAGTGCCATCTCATCCGTCCCCGCAAAGATTGCTTTCGGGCAATCATCTCGCTGCAACATTTTTTGCATGGCTTCAAGGCCTGATGCGTATGTGTAATTCCCAAGAATCATATCGTTATCATGGAATGGAAGACCTGCATCTTCAAGCGCGCGGCGGTATCCTGCGAATTTCTTCTCGCCATTGATCTGTTGCTCGAGTGGACCAGTGATGAATCCAACACGGTCATGTCCGTGGTTGATCAACATTTGGGTCGCGTCATATGCGGCTTGTTCATAATCGATGTTGACGGCAGGGAGATCATATCCTTGGTTCAACGTCGCTGCGAGAACGATTGGAACCGGTGACTTTTTGAACTCTTCGACGAGGTCTTCATGCAAACGTCCACCCATAAAGATGATGCCGTCCACTTGTTTCCCTAACAACGTATTGAGTAAATGAACTTCCTTGTCACGACTTGAATCCGAGTTTCCAAGGATGATGTTGTATTTGTACATCGTCGCCACATCCTCAATGCCTCGTGCCAAATCGGCGAAGAAAATGTTTGAGATGTCCGGCACGATGACACCGACCGTCGTCGTCTTTTTGCTTGCTAGTCCACGCGCAACGGCGTTCGGACGATAACCAAGACGGTCAATCGCATCTTGTACTTTCTTACGTGTCGTCGGTTTGACGTTCGGGTTTCCGTTGACGACACGAGAGACGGTTGCCATGGACACCCCGGCTTCTCGTGCGACATCGTAAATCGTTACGTTGTTACTATTCATAAACTACTCCTCCTACAAGTCCTGATTTTCAAAAAGTTTTCATAAAACGTCTTAAAAAAGGAAGACAGGTATCTGTCATCCATTTACCCTGTCTTCATGCGATATAAAACGTTTCCATTTGGAAAGCTTACTTTTTCACCAAATCAAGTTGGGGAAACTGGACCGTCAGTCCTTCCACAAATTGATCGAATTGATCAAAGTCCAATTGTTGTTGCGCATCTGATAAAGCGATGGCTGGATTCGGATGTACTTCGACCATTACACCGTCTGCTCCGATGGCAAGCGCCGCTTTCGCAGCCGGCAACAACAAGTCACGACGACCTGTCGAATGGGTGACGTCTACCATAACCGGTAGATGCGTCTCTTGTTTCAAAATCGGCACAGCGGTAATGTCTAATGTATTGCGCGTCGCGCGCTCATACGTTCGAATCCCCCGTTCGCACAAGATGACTTGGCTGTTCCCGCTCGCCATAATGTACTCTGCCGCATAAATGAACTCTTCGATTGTAGCGGATAATCCACGCTTCAACAAGACCGGTTTGTCCGTCTTTCCGACTTCTTTTAACAAATCAAAGTTTTGCATATTGCGGGCTCCGACTTGGATAATGTCGACATACGGTAACGCAGATTCAACCGCACCGGGTGTCATAATTTCCGTAATCACCCGTAAATCATGACGGTCAGCTGCCGTTTTCAACATTTTCAACCCTTCAAAACCTAACCCTTGGAAGTCATACGGGGAAGTACGTGGTTTATAAGCTCCACCTCGCATCACTTTGACACCCGATAATGCGAGTTTCTCTGCCACCGCATTCACTTGTTCAAATGATTCAACGGCACATGGACCTGCGATCAATTGCGGGCGTCCATTCCCGATGGTTACATCCTTCAAATGAACCAGCGTGTCTTCCGGTTGACGTTTTCGCGACACGAGTAGTGTTTTATCACGATCTTCGCCCTGTAATTCAGCGGAAGCTTTGAATACTTCTTTAAAGATATGTTGAAGACGTGACGTTTCGAAAGGTCCTTGATTCGAAGCGGCGATGAAATCAAGCATTTCTCGCTCTCGGACCGGATCGTATCGTTCGACGCCTTGAAGACGTTTAATTTTTCCAATTTCGACAGCAAGTGTGCCCCGCCGACTAAGCAAATCGAGCATTTCATGGTTCAATTCATCCATTTCTCGACGTAAGCGATTCAATTGATCTTGTGGACTCATAGTTTCCCTCTCATTCCTAAGCCGTTCTTTCTAGATTCCTAATTATATCGAACTTTGTGCACTTTGTCATAAGGAAACGTTCTACGTCACAAAATCCCCAAAAAAGGACCGAATGCATTCGGTCCTTTCGTATTATTCTTCTTTTTTGAGGTCTTTCTTCAAGTCAGCGAGTTCTTCTTTCGATTCATCGTCAAGCAACTCGTTTACCGGTGTTTCAAGCGAATCATCTGATTCGGCTTCTAACTCAGATACTGAATCCGAATCACTCGTTGAGTCTTCTTCAGCCGCACGGTCCATCTGTTCTTTCACTTCAGATTCCGCTTCCGCGACGAGTTGATCTGCTTTCTCCATCGCCTCTTCAATCGAAAGGTCGTCCTCATCGATTTGTTGCTTTAACTCTGCTGCCTCACGCGCCTTATCTTTCACGATATTGAGGACAGGTGCCGCCTTATCGCTCGCTACTTTAATCCATTCCCCAACGACCGGCTCTGCTTTCTCACGCATCTCTTTCGATTTGACAGTCAAGCGCTCACGCGATGTAGATGTCTTTTCGTCAAGGTACGTCCGCACTTCTCGTCCGCTTTTCGGCGATGTTAAGAGAGCAACCGCCGCCCCAACGATCCCTCCGAGAATGACCCCCGTCAAAAATCCGCTACTTGATTGATTTTGTTCTGTTGGTTGCTTTTGGTCTGTCATGTGTGAGTTCCTCCCCGTAGTTTCCTTATTTAATCGTATCGTCCGTTTGAATCAAGTCAGGTGATACAGATGTTTCTTCTTTCTTTTCGCGTCGTGTGCGACGACGTGGACGTTCTTTTGTTGTAGAAGACTCTGGCTTGTTCTTCTTGAACAATTCGACTGCCACAGACCCCCAACGCACGGCTTGTGCAATCTGCTCTTTGTTTTCATCCGCTGCCGAATGGACAGAAGTTGAGACGGTACGGACCGATTCGGTAACCTCGTTCAGTGATGTACCTAGTTCATCGAGCGCATGCGCAACAGGTGCGAGCAATTCTGTTTTTTCTTCCACGTTGTCGACGAGACGGTTCGTCTTATGTAAGAGCGCCGTCACTTCCATCGTGATTCCGTCGAGCTGGCGTTCTAAATTTTCGGTCGTGTTGGCGACGCTACCGAGTGTACGGTTTACATTCGATAAGACACGTGCCAAGAAGATGACGAGTACGACAAACGCGAGGGCCGCAATCAGGCCCGCGATGCCTCCTAGTGTGATCTCCATTCAATCCATTCCTCCTATTCAATCGTTTCTTGTTTCATTATAGCACCATTATGACTGAAAAGATTTGCTACAACCGTTTTCGCCATTCGGTCTGATTATTCCTTTACCCGTTTTTATGTTTTCGATTACACTAAAATAGAAATTCATAAAAATAATTAGGGGTGATCGTGTGAGAGATCCAAGAATTACACAATTAGCAGACGGTTTAATCAATTATTCCGTCAAGTTACAACCGGGGGAAAAAGTACTGATTGAGAATTTCGGCGTAGAGGAATCGCTTGTCGAGGCACTCGTCGAAAAAGCATATGAGGCGGGCGGACACCCATTCGTCTTGTTGAAAGAGAGCCGCATCTTACGTAAATTATATACGGGTGCCAGTCGCGAACAACTTGAACTCATGGCTGACATCGAACGGAAACAGATGCAAGCCATGGATGCATACATCGGTTTACGTGCCGGCGATAACATCAATGAGCTCTCTGACGTGCCGAGTGAGCAACAAAAACTCGTCGGTGCTACGCTCGGTAAAATGCACACGGAAGACCGCGTGAAAGGGACGAAGTGGGTCGTCCTCCGCTACCCATCCCCATCGATGGCACAACTCGCAGGAAAATCGACAGAAGCGTTCGAAGACTTCTACTTCAACGTATGTACACTCGATTACGGAAAAATGGACCGTGCGATGGACGGATTGGTCGAATTGATGAACAAGACGGACCGTGTCACGTTGAAAGGACCAGGAACGGACCTCTCGTTCTCCATAAAAGATATCCCGGCAATCAAATGCTCTGGTCAAATGAACATTCCAGACGGTGAAGTGTTCACGGCGCCGGTCAAAAATTCGGTCAATGGCGTCATCACATATAACACGCCATCTCCATACCAAGGCTTCACGTTCGAGAACGTGAAGTTGACATTCAAAGACGGTAAAATCGTCGATGCGACGGCCAACGATACAGAACGGATCAATGAAGTGTTCAACACAGACGAAGGAGCTCGTTACGTCGGTGAATTCGCTATCGGTGTCAACCCGTACATTCAACATCCGATGAAAGACATTCTCTTCGATGAAAAAATTGACGGCAGCTTCCACTTCACGCCTGGTCAAGCGTATGACGATGCGTATAACGGCAATAATTCGTCAGTTCACTGGGACCTCGTCAACATTCAGCGTCCAGATTACGGCGGTGGTGAAATCTGGTTCGACGATGTATTGATTCGAAAAGACGGACGATTCGTCATCGATTCCTTACTCCCACTCAACCCAGAAAATTTGAAATAAGTAAAATGGTGCGTCTACGCGAGACGCACCATTTTTATGTTAAAGTTTAGGTTTTTTGCCGAGTGCAGCAGACATCATCCAAATCTCTTTTTCGAGTCGTTCGATGTGAGATACGAACGTATCTTCAATCGCTTCGTCTCCATCTTCAAATTTCTCCATCGCATCCTGCATCTCTTGACGGATTTGTTTGAAGTCACTGATGATATCTTTGATCATCTGTTCGGTTTCTTCGTGACGATCGCCTTCTTTTAGTGTTGAGTGTTCTAAATACTCTTTCATCGTCGCAAACGGTTCTCCATCGTTCATAAGAAGTCTTTCTGCGACGTCATCATAGAGTTCTGCCACTAAGTTATAAAGCTCTTCGAGTTTCTCGTGATACGTAAAGAAGTGAGGACCATTGATATACCAATGGTAGTTATGGAGCTTCACAAATAGCAACCCATAGTTCGCGACTTCCTTGTTTAACGTATTGAGTGCACCTTGACTAGCCATGCTTAACATCTCCTTTGTCTTATTCATCGATACTACTATTACCGAGATTTTCGTTGGCTAAACATAAAAAAGGAGAGACATTCGTCCCTCCTCCATCTTATGCTTCAAGTTTTACGATTTCTTCATATTCGCGTTGATACGTTTGGATGTCACCTGCACCCATGAACAAGAGTACTGCCTTGTCATGATTGCGTAAGACGCTCGTGCCACCACGTTTCAAAATATGCGCTCCTTCGATTCGTGACTGAAGGTCCTCAATCGTGACCGTCCCTTCTTGTTCACGTGCCGAACCGAAAATGTCGCATAAATAGACCGTGTCTGCTTCGGCCAATGCCGTCGCAAAGTCGTCCATGAATGATTTCAAACGTGTGTACGTATGCGGTTGGAAAATCGCCACGACTTCCCGCTCCCCATACTTTTTACGAGCCGCCTCAACTGTCGCACTGATTTCACGCGGATGGTGTGCGTAATCGTCAACGAGTACTTGATTGTTTAGTGTCGATTCACTAAAGCGACGTTTCACACCATCAAATGTTTCCAATCGTTCTTTAACCAATTCTTTTGGCAAGTTTTCATAGTCACATGTCGCGATCACGGCGAGTGCGTTTAATACACTATGGTCTCCATATCCAGGAATGCGGAATGTTCCGTAGAAATCATCACGTAAAAAGACATCAAATGTTGTTCCATTTTCTGTTGATGTAACGTTTTCAGCACGGAAATCATTATGCGTTCCAAACCCGTAATAAACGAGCGGCACATTGGCTTGAATTTGTTGAAGATTCTCGTCATCGCCACAAGCAATGATTCCTTTTTTCACTTGCTTGGCCATTTCTTGGAATGCATCGATGACATCATCTAAACCAGAGAAGTAATCCGAATGATCGAAGTCGATGTTCGTCATGATGGCATAATCAGGACGATAATATAAGAAGTGACGCTTATATTCACAGGCCTCGAAGACGAAGTTCTTCGAATCGGCAACTCCCTCACCCGTTCCATCACCAATCAAGAATGATGTCGGCTCGATTCCACGCATGACGTGGGCAAGCAAGCCTGTTGTTGATGTTTTCCCATGTGACCCCGTAATGGCGACACTCGTATAATGGTTTGCGAGCTCACCTAAAAACTCGTAATACTTATAAATCGTCAAGCCGAGTTCACGTGCCCGCACGATTTCTGGATGGTCGTCGCTGAACGCGTTTCCTTGTACGACGATTTGGTCTTCAGAAATATTGTCAGGATCAAACGGCAAAATTTCAATCCCTTTTCGGTTTAATGCTTCTTCAGTAAAAAATGCTTTTTCAACGTCCGATCCACGGACCTCATTGTTCATATCAAATAAAATTTGAGCTAAAGGACTCATGCCCGTT
Source organism: Exiguobacterium sp. s22 (assembly GCF_018617455.1). Classification (GTDB taxonomy): domain Bacteria; phylum Bacillota; class Bacilli; order Exiguobacteriales; family Exiguobacteriaceae; genus Exiguobacterium. Next base: position 383,067 of record NZ_JACSKD010000002.1, on the reverse strand, counting down.
CCTTTAATTCCGACGAAGTGATAACGGTTCATCTGTAAATAGCCCCCCTAATTCATTGCGGCTCGTCAAAATGCGACAAACCTTTGTCATTATAGCAAAACTCATGGAGTCGTGCTATTACAGATTATTGTTTTTTTGTGCAAGTCGTCGGCTACGGTACATCGCCATTCGATCTTTCGGCGTCATCATCACGTTTACAGGCGGTTGATCCGCTTTATAAGAGACTTGTACTGTCGGTGTCAACTCTGTGTCCGGCGGTAACGTCTGTTGCTCAGATGGTGTTTGTAATCTTTCTGCAATCTGCTCAACCGATGGTCCGATTTGCTCAGGGGTTGCGTTTACATCTAACGTTTCTTCTGGTGCAGCTGCATCATCCACATCCACGACCGATTCTTTTTTTGAATGGGACAAGTCCGTCGACTGCATAAAGACGGATGAGAAACCGTCATCTAAAATCGAGACCTCGCCTAATAATGATTTCTTTTCGGATGTCATTTCCGTGGAAATCTTTTCAAGAGGCGCTTCGTTTTGTTCATGGAGAGACGAGTGTTCAATCGTTGGTTCTTCTTGCATCAATTCCTCAACGGTTTCGTTCTCTGCCTTCTGCTCTGAATCATATGCTTCTCTCGTCTCCGGAGAGTGTTCGACAGGAAGCACAATCTTTGGTTTCGGACGAGCATATCCATAAATCGGTGACGGGACATCTGACGGTATAAATTCATTGGGGACATCTGCTTTCGGTGGAGGGGATACCGTCTGCCCTTCTCTCGATAATTCCCGTTTGATTCGCTCTGCTTGTTGTTTCAGTGAACGTTCATATGCATTCATACTTGATTCCTCGCTTTTTCACTCAATCCTTATTTAACAAAAAATCGGTCGAAATTAGCGACCGATTTTAAATGCTGTACCTACTTCATATTCGTCATCTAAAACTAAAATCCCTTTTTCTTGTGGGGCGTTTGGAAGGTTTAATTCACGGGCAGAACAGATCATTCCGTGTGAAGGTTCACCACGAAGTGCAGATGGGCGAATGATTAACCCTGTCGGCATGACCGCACCAGGCTTCGCAACAACAACCTTTTGACCTGTCGCAACGTTTGGTGCACCACAAACAATCTGTACAGTGCCTTGGTCAATTTGGACTTGGCAAACAGATAATTTGTCAGCGTCTGGATGTTTCACAGCCTGTTCAACATAACCGACAACAAATTTCGGTGACACATCAACCCAAGAGAAATCCTCTTCAATGCCATTGTCCTTCAAGATGATTCGCAGCTGTTCAACCAATTCGACCGTCAAGTCAACAGGACCGTTCCAACCCGTAACGTCCACATATTGACTCGCCTGGAACAAGTTATACCCGTTCACTTCTCCATCTGCAGATTTGACGACGGCGATATCACCTGTCCGTTCTACAGTCTGATGGTGACGTTCTCCCTCTTTCAATAACACCATGAGCACATCACCGATTCCTTCTCGGTTATAAAACACATTCATTTGCATACGTTCCTACGTCCCTTCTTTCAAACTCATCTCACTTATTTTATCAGATTATGTGTTCGATGGCGGGGTCTTTTTTCCGACGATAAAAATCGGTTCAAGATGCCCTGCCTCATAGTGAAAGGCGAGTGCAGTCACAGGGACACGACCATTCGTAAAGAAATCAAACATCAATTGTTGCATCGCATCATATCCTTGATCGTTTCGTACATCCGCAATAATCATCACGTCTTGATGGGGGACTCCGACGAGCATATCTCCTTCGACGCGCCGCTCCATCATCCGCAGAAATTCATCATTTAAAATACGTGATGCTTCATATCCATCTCGGGCAGATAAAAAGTAGAACGGATTCCCTGCCACCTCATCTTGTTTCATTTCCGTCGGAAGTTTTTTTACATTCTCACGAGCGATGTGGTCGACACGTTCAAGACTGAACTCTTCAGACAAATGTCGTTCTTCAATCAATCGATAACCGTTCCCGCGATCTAGCGCATAGAATATTGCCGTTTCAGCTGTATGAGGTGTAAATACGAGCGATTCCCCATTTTTTGTCGTCTTCGAAAACGAATTCGAGCGTATGACAGGATAGATGGCCGTACTATTTCCTTCAAGGGAGATTTGATCATCCGCCTTCATGGCAGATTCAATATACTCAATCACTTCATCGACAGCCACTTTTCCACGAGTTTTCGCTTTTGCGACAATCGGTGCAAGTCGAATGTTCACCCCAAAACGGTCAGACTTACGTTCGACGCGCATGACTTCATTTTCGCGGTCATAGGACGTGCGATAATCCTCATTGAAGCTCGATTCTAGATAACGTCTTAACTCATTCCGTTCCATAAAGGGTCACCCGAGTCCATTCAAAAATGCTTCGACCTGCTCTGGCGTTTTGCGTTCCCGACCGACATAACGATCGACTTCTTTGCCGTCATGAAACGCCACAAAACTTGGGATCCCGAAAATATCAAGTTCTTGTGCAAGGTCCATGAACTCATCACGGTCGACATGATAAAACGTCCATTCTTTAAATTTCTCTTCGATTTCTGGCATGAACGGGTCGAGGAATCGGCAATCCCCACACCATGCCGCTGAAAACATGAAGACACTTTTCGCATCTTTCGCTACTGTATATTCTTCCATTGTTGATAGTTGTTTCATGATTACCACTCCTGTTCGTTTTTTCCTCACTTATAATAGCATAAGTCTAGTCACACATTCTGTTCTGCTGTTTGTTATAATCAAAACCGAAACTAGTTGAAACAGGTGAAATCAAATGAAATTAACGCGTGAAACTTTAAATCCCGATATGAAGCACCCGCTCGAACAAATGGTCGGTGTTTTCGGTATGCTCGCCATTATTCGATACGGCTATTTATTTATTGATACCGACAAATCCAGATTAGAAATCTTGATTTGGCTCGTTGTCGGATTCGCTGTCATTTATGTTCTTGAAAAGTGGTTTAAGAAACTGGCACGTTATTTACCAATCGTGCGAAAACGTTTTTTACTCCCTATCTATGTGATTGTGTTAATGCTCTTTCTCGGCAGTTTCCGCGTTCCGCGTGAGACGGTTGAGTCCGTTAAAATGTGGTTTGGAATTTGATGAAAAAAGCGACGTTCCTCGAAACGTCGCCTTTTTTAGTAGTCAATTTTCAAATCATTCGGTTGAATCCGTCCAGTTCTTCTCAACACTTCATAGACTGCATAACTGAGTAAGGCTGGCCCGATGATCAAGAAACCGAGGACGATCATAAGCGTATACCAGCTAAAGCCCATCGTCTCAAGCATGACGATTGGACCGACAAGTCCGCTCGTTCCCATGCCGGCACCTGCAGCGACACTTTCCAATTCAAAAAGTAATGTTGCTATCGGCGCTAGAACCGCTCCTGCTAATGTTGGAGGTAAGAGAATCCAGGGGTTTTTCACGATGTTCCCAACCTGAAGCATCGATGTTCCAATTCCTTGAGCAATCGCTCCACCGACCCCATTATCCCGATAACTCGTAATGGCAAAGCCAATCATCTGCGCGGCACATCCGACAGTTGCGGCTCCTGCTGCAATCCCGTCCAAACCGAGCATGAGTGCAATGGCAGCACTTGAAATCGGCGCAGTTAATGCGAGTCCCATCAACGTCGCAACGACCACACCCATGAATAAAGGTTGTTGCTCTGTGCCCCATTCAATCCAACTACCAAGTTGCGTCATGAACAATCCGACATATTTACCGATATATGTCGCGGTGAAATAACCGACTGCAATCGTTGTGAACGGCGTCACTAAAATATCAAGTTTTGTTGATTTAGAGACAAGCTTTGACACTTCAACGGCAAGAATCGTCGCGACATAGCTTCCTGCCGGTCCGAACTCATAACCGAACGCCCCGACAACGAGCGCCGAAAATAAAATGAGCGGTGGCGCCTCTAACGCATAGGCGATGGCAATCCCGATGGCAGGACCCGTCAAACTCATCGCTACTTCTCCGATTTGAATCAATGTTCCACTCATCCCTGAAAGAACTGTATGATCGAGTTGCCCACCAATCGTCTTCATGATCAGGCCAATAATTAATGTACTAAACAAACCAAGTGCCATATAACTTAGTGCCGTCACAAAATAGATTGATGGACTAAGTGAGATTCCTTTTTTCTTGAACACCGTATATCCTCCTTACACTCAAACAAGTGTCTTGTCACGAGTAAACAAATTGTATAAACACTTCTATCAGTATAAGGTGTTTTTTCGAAATAGCAAGAAAAACCATAAAAAACCGTCCACCCATGAAATGAGTGGACGGACGAAGTAAATCAACGTGACGGACGAAGTGTTTCTAGTGTCGAACGATCAAGTCGTTTGACCAACGCTTTGAGTAACGCTTTTGCTGCATCGTAGTCATCCGTGTGAAGAATGGATGCATGCGTATGAATGTATCTTGATGCGACACCAATCACGGCTGTCGGGACCCCTTCTCCGCTCATGTGAACGCGTCCCGCATCGGTACCGCCTGGTGAGACGAAATACTGCGTTTTAATGTTTTCGTCTGAAGCCGTGTCGAGCAAGAAATCACGCATTTCTGGTGACATGACCATGACACGGTCCAAAATGCGAATCAAGGCACCCTCACCGAGCTGTCCGAACTCTGTTTTGCTTCCAGAGGCATCGTTCGCCGGTGAAGCATCAAGTACGAGCGCCACATCCGGTTGAATCAATTCAGATGCCGTCTGTGCGCCGCGCAATCCGACTTCTTCTTGTACCGTGGCACCCGAGAAGAGAATGTTCGGGTGATCTGCTTTTGTCGTTTCCTCCAACAATTCGACAGCAAGACCGACGCCATAACGGTTATCCCATGCTTTGGCCATAATCTTTTTCGGATGGTGAAGCGGAGTGAATGCGCTCGACGGGACAGCTGGTACACCTGGACGTACCCCCCATGACTCTGCCTCTTCTTTTGAATCGGCGCCGATATCGATAAACATCTGTTTGATGTCCATCGGTTTACTCATCGCATCAGGTCCTAACAAGTGAGGCGGTGTCGAAGCGACGACACCTGGAATTTTACCGTTCGACGTGATGATGTCGAAGCGTTGCGCCATAAGCACCTGGCTCCACCAGCCACCGAGTGGTTGTATGTAAAGCATGCCGTTCTCGGTGATCCGTGTCACCATAAAGGCAACCTCATCCATATGTCCGGCTACCATCACTTTCGGTCCCGACTCATCCCCCACACGTTTCCCGAAAATTGATCCAATTCCATCTGTGACAATCTCGTCTGAATGGGGTTCGATGCGTTCGCGTACGAACTGACGCACCTCTGACTCAAACCCCGGAGCACCCGGTAGTTCTGTTAACGTCTTGAATAAATCTCTCGTCTTCTGATCCATCTTTCATCATCCTTCCCTAGTCGTTCTTGTCTCATTATATACAAAAGTTTTGATAGGATGCGAATGCTTTTCATTCCATTCGGGTACAGGTTTTGGTACGATAAACATGATAGCCATAGTTCAAGGGGAGGTAGTCATATGAAAAAAAGGTATTGGTTTATTGGAATCGGGGTTGCCGTCATTGCCGCACTTATGACGAAAAAAGCTTTAGATGAACGTAGCTTATCTGCAGAAAACGCGTTGGAGTACACAAAACGTGCTTTCTCAGCAAAAGGTCATGTCCAAGGGGCATGGATTTCAGCATCACCGGAGATTTACACATATGATGGTCGTGAATACGACGTCTACAAAGGTGGCATCTCTGTTCTTGAGAACGATGAAGAGAAAACATATGAGTTCACAGTCGACTCTGAGACTGGCGCTTTACTCGAATATGCATGACACGAAACCGACGAATGATTCGTCGGTTTTTTTGTTTAGTTCGAACGAAAGAGTGGAAAATTGAAATTGGTAGTTTTCAATTCAAAAAAGGAGTGATCTCGTGTGAAGAAGCTAATCGGTGAACCAAGTGAACTCGTATCGCAAATGGTAGAAGGAATGGTCCACGCCCATCCTGAAGTGTATGGTCGCGTCGATGGCGTGAATGTCATCTGCCGTGCCGACGGAGCGAAGTCTGGGAAAGTTGGACTCGTCTCGGGTGGTGGGAGCGGTCACGAACCGGCACACGCAGGTTATGTCGGGGATGGCATGCTAGATGCGGCAGTTTGTGGGGAAGTGTTCACCTCTCCTACTCCGGACATGGTACTCGAAGGAATCAAGGCAGCTGACGGTGGCAACGGAGTCTTACTCATTGTCAAAAACTACTCAGGGGATGTCATGAACTTTGAACTGGCCGCAGAACTTGCGGAAGGGGATGGGATTAAAGTCGACCATGTCGTCGTCGCCGATGATGTCGCCATTTCGAACAAGGAAGATCGACGTGGGGTTGCCGGAACGGTCTTTGTCCACAAGATTGCCGGTGCTGCTGCAGCTAGTGGCAAATCACTCGAAGAGGTTAAAGCGATTGCCGAAAAAGTAGCTTCACACGTGCGCTCTATGGGGATGGCAGTTGAACCTTGTTACATGCCGGTCAGTGGTAAACCTGGTTTCGACTTGAATGAAGAAGAGATGGAAATCGGCATCGGGATTCACGGGGAACGTGGTGTCGAGCGGAAACCGACGAGTGATGTCGACCAAATCGTCGACGACCTCCTCAGTCATTTGAAAAAAGAAGTCGATCCTGGTGAAGTTGCCGTTATGGTGAACGGTATGGGTGGAACGCCGTTGTCTGAGTTGTATGTGACCTATCACTTTGTCGCAGAAAAACTGGAGGCTGCCGGTTATACGCTCAAACGGAAATACGTCGGCAACTATATGACATCGCTCGAGATGCATGGATTCTCCATCACCCTCCTTCCTCTTGATGAGGAGATGACTTCTTATTTAGACGCTCCATCGGCAGCACTCGGCTTTAAAAATTAATGAATGAGGTGTTTTGTTTATGTTGACGATTGATGGGATGAAGCAAGCGTTGCGTGATGCACAAGTTGGCATCGAAGAACAAAAAGACACACTTACGGACCTAGACCGGGCCATCGGGGATGGTGACCACGGAATTAATATGTCTCGTGGGTTCGATGCGGTCTCATCCATTTTGGATGAAGAATATGACTCGTTAGGAGCACTCAGTAAAAAGGTCGGGATGACGCTGATGTCGAAGGTAGGTGGTGCGGCCGGACCGTTATATGGTTCTGCCTTCGTCAAGATGGCCACCACGTTCGGTGAAGCGAAAGAAGCTGATTTCACCTTACTCAAGGAAGCGCTCCAAGAGGGATCTAATTCCATCAAAGCCCGCGGAAAATCCGAGGTCGGTCAAAAAACGATGGTTGACGTATGGGACCCGTTCCTCGAGCACGTTCAACAAGGCGACGATTATCAAAAACAACTAGAGGAACTCGTCCAAAAAACGGAGGATATGGTGGCGACAAAAGGTAGAGCCTCCTATTTCGGAGAAAACTCACGAGGCACGGTCGACCCTGGCTCCCTTTCTAGCTCCATTCTATTGGCTGCCATTATGAAGGAGGTCGATTAACATCGTCGAATTGATTATCGTCTCGCATAGCGCAAAAATTGCGGAAGGAATTCAAGATCTCATGAAAGAAATGGCACCTGCCGTACCGATTCATCTAGCTGGCGGCCTCGATGATGGGGCAATCGGAACAGACGTGAACCGGATTTTAGAGGCAGTTGGTCAAGTCGAAGGCGAAGCCCTTCTTCTCAGTGACATCGGATCAGCTACGATGAACGCCGAACTCGCCATCGATATGTACGAAGGCGACAAACAACTTGCGTTCTTCGACGGTCCGATCGTCGAGAGTGCCTTCATCGCATCGGTTTCTTCTGGGAATGGGATGTCACTCGCTGACATCGTTGGACAGCTAAAGCAACAATAAAAAAGCACCCCGTTCAGAAGAGCGGGGTGCTTTTACGTATTAACGTGGGTTGTCATTCTTTTCATATACAGGATTCATATATGAGCTAGTTGAATAGAATCGTGGTACGACAACATACAAAATAATTGCAGGGATTGCAATTAATAGAAGCAAGATCAGAACTGGTAACCAGTAGACAACTTTTTGTCCAAGCATGTCAATGTTCGCATCCGCGAAATCGCCTGCTCCTTCGACTTCAGCAAGATCTGCTGTCGAGAGGATTTTGTTATCTGTTGCATCATAATAATGCAACTCGGTTTTACGTGTAATAAAGATTCCATCACGGATTGTGTCGAGTTTGACGACCGCTGCGATGACTTCATTTCCATTTGAATGGCGAAGTGTTTCTTCTTTCACGATTTCAGCTGTTCCTTCTTTATAGTCGTAATGCGTCGCTTTCAAATCCTCTTCGAGTGCGTCCAAGAACGCTTCGTTCGCTGAGGTATTCATTGGTGCGATTGTTAGAATGAAGATTACTGCAAGCAGGCTTGCCCATGCTTTTTTCAACATCCCCATGTTCCCCCTTCTCTTATTCCAGTTTAGCGTCATTCCTATTGTACCAAGAAGAAAGAAAAAAGTGTGAAGAAAATACTATTAAAATAAGAAAAAAGCGTGTCAATTTTTCGGACGGAAGACAGCTTCCATTCGATAAATCGGTTGACCAAGCGCACTGAAGCGTTCTTCATACTCAGTTCGAACATTATCTTCTGGTTCATTTACATGTAAATCGAGTGAAATTTCTGTGAAGAACATTCCGTATTGGCTCATACTTTGAAGCGAATATTCGAATAAACCTCGATTGTCCGTCTTGAAATGAATCTCACCCGCTTTCGGGAGAATCGCCTCGTACGTCGCTAAGAACGTCTTATACGTCAACCGTCGTTTCGCATGACGCGTTTTTGGCCATGGATCCGAGAAGTTCAAGTACACACGATCAACTTCACCCGCTTCGAAATAATCAACGAGTTGTTTGGCATCTACTGTCAATACTCTCACGTTCGGCATCGGTGTCTCGACTAGTTTTTGGACGATGGATACCGCGACACTCTCAAATAATTCGATTGCGATAAAATTCACATCGGGATGTTGTTTCGCCATCCCTAAGATAAATTGTCCTTTTCCTGAACCGACTTCAATGAAAAGCGGGTGGTCGTTACCAAACTCGGTACGCCACTTTCCTTTCAACTGATCAGGATGTTGAATAAATACATGTTCCTGGGCCTCCATATACTCTCTTGCCCAAGGCTTATGTCGTAAACGCATGAAAATCCTACCTTTCGTTCATCAAATGTTCAAGTTTAATGGGAATATGCACGTTTCGAACGAGCAGTCCCCTTGCGATTATACACGAAATCATAGTTTAATGAACATGAATCATCCTTCACAAGGAGGTTATATATGATGAGTACACTAGATCAATTTCTTATTTTTTATGCAGCGCCACTAACGTTTTTCGCGGGCGTCATCGCAACGTTCGTTTGGGCATACTTCATGAATCCGGATGACATTTAACACATTCAAAAAGGGATGGCGCCCAGCCATCCCTTTTTAGTTGATTCGTTCATATGCCTCATCAATCAATTCGCGCAAAACATGAAAACCTTCTGTACGCGCTGCATCGTTCATTTCTCCATAGATTGTTAAAATCGTTTGTGCGATGGCATACCAATGCATCCGATTATGAAGTTCACTCGACATCCCTACTCCATAATGCGCGAACCAGCGCTCCCATTCCGTCTCTTCGACATAGCTGTAGACAACCATCGCCAAATCAAAGGCGCGGTCTGCAATGATGGCATCGTCCCAATCGGTCAAATAGAGTAGACCGTTCTCATCTTCAATCCAATTGTTATGATTTAAATCAGAATGACAGACGACGAATTCTTGCTCATCGACTTTCGGCAAATGGTGTTTTAACCACTGAACGGCTTCCCCGATTGTAGGATCCGTCTCATCTTGTTCATATGCTTCACATTGACGAAGCAATAAGTGTGGTGTCACCGGTGTATGGTTCAATTGTTGTAGCATAAACAATAATTCTTTAGAGTTATGAATTTTACCAAGTTGTGCCGCAACATCTGGTCGTTTCATATCTTCAGGTGAAAGTTCGCGGCCTTCGATAAATTGTTGGGCGCTTAACACGTCCCCGTTATACATTCGTTTTGTCCAAAGAAGTTTCGGAACGATTCCTTCTGCCGATAGAATCGCCAGGAACGGTGAAGAGTTCCGTTTAACAAAAATCTTCTGTTGGCGCGTCGTCGCTACATACGCTTCTCCCGTAATTCCTCCGGCTGAAGCGACTGTCCACTCTTTACCGAGCGCACCGACTATATCTGAATACATATTCATCACGCTCAAATCTTACTTAAAATTAGAGAGATACAATCAACATCTTAACACGCGAGAATCGTCATTGACAACGACTCGACTTGAATGTGTTCCGGGTTTCGCGCGATTGGAACAAGGCTTGCTGTGTCCCCTTGGACGTAGACGTTCCACTTTGCATCATTTTCGAATGAAAGCGGATCAAACGTTCCATTGATATAGACGCGAACTCGTTGCCATGCATCATATGAATGACTCGCCGTCAATTCATAAATGATGACGCCAGGCGGTGATGGAAGAAATGTAAAATGTTCGATGACTTCTTGCCTTGAGTCATAACGGAAACAAGTGTGGAGTCGACGAAGCTTTAGGAGTGTTTTCACATATTCGATTTCTCGAATTCGTGTGTCACGTAAATCCCAGTCGAAATGATTAATATGATCTGGGGAATTATAGCTATTCTCGACACCGTGCTTCGTGCGTCCAAATTCTTGACCCGCATGGATGAATGGGATCCCTTGAGACGTGATGACGACCGCATTGGCCAGACGTTGCATCGCGAGACGTGTCGCCTCATCGATTCCTTCACAGGATAATGCCAATTTATCATAAATCGTATAATTGTCATGCGCCTCAGCGTAGTTAATGGAATAGTTCGGGCTTGGAAAACGCCCGACCGTCACGTTCGGGATATGGACCGCTCCAGTGAGACATTCTCGCAATTCCCACTCTCGCCATTCATTCCCTGAAATGAAGCCACGCTCCCGATCATTGAACGTCGATCCTTTTAAGGCATCTCGGATCATATCGTTAAAATGTCCGACTCGAGGCATTCTGGCTGCATTTTGCGAAGTCGCTTTGAACGACTGACCGAGCGGGGTCGCCAAATCCCAACCTTCCCCATATACGAGAATAGACGGGTCTACTTTATCGAGCGCTGCCCGAACTTGATTCATCGTTTCGACATCGTGGATGCCCATTAAATCGAAACGAAAACCGTCGACTTGATAGGTCGTCGCGAAAAACGTCACGAAGTCCACAATCATCCGGCGCATCATATAGCGTTCAGACGCGGTGTCATTTCCGACACCGGTTCCGTTCGCGACCGTCCCGTCATGTTCATACCGGAAATAATAATAAGGAACGAGCGCTTCGAGTGGGGATTGTTCTCGAATATAAAGATGATTCATCACGACATCTGTGACGACGCGAAGTCCCGCTTGATGCAAATCAGAGACGAGTGTCGCATATTCAAATACCCGACTAAGTGGTACATCCGGTCTCGAAGCATAACTCCCCTCTAGACTAAACCAATGAATGGGATCGTATCCCCAATTGTATGGCAAACGTGTCGCTTCATCGACACTCCCAAAATCGTGGACCGGTAACAATTGGATATGGGTCACCCCGAGCTCGGTTAAATAATCAAGTCCTGCACGATTGCCTTCTTTTGTCCGAACCCCACTCTCTGCCACTCCCCCGTACAGCCCTTTTAATTGACTCGTCGAAGAGGGATGACTTGTGAAGTCACGAATGTGTAGTTCATAGATGACCGCGTCTGTCGGCTTCCACAGAGGGGGACGTTCAGTTTGCTCGACTTGTTTCTTCACAAATTCAGCAACATCTACTAACACGCCATACTCTCCGTTCAAACTGACCGCTCTCGCATACGGGTCGACGACTTGCCTCGTATCAACTGGTGTTTTAACTTCTAAGCGATATAGCATCCCTTCGAATGCTTTGGGCACGTCTCCATGCCATTCTCCACGAGAACCACGATTCATCCGAAATCGTTCGATTTCGCGATGGTTTGTCTCATCATGGACGGTGATCCACATGGAAAGCGCCACAGGGGACCATACAGCGACTTCCATCCCATGAGGTGTGAACGATACACCGAGTGGTCCATCATATGAAAACCGGCGTTCGAATTCTTCTGAGCGGACGACTTCGCGCGGAACGATCACTGTTGTTTTTTCTCCAGGATGAAACACCGTGTACATCGTTTCCAAAGAGATCGGTTCATTCAAACGAAGAATCTGTTCGACCATCCCAGATTCCGTCACAACTTGTTGTTCCACAAGATAGTCAATCGGTCGTCCGTTTTGTTCGATTTGTACTGGAACGGATTCATATTCGCGCACAATCTCAAGTTGTATTGTCTCAAATGATACGAAAGACGCGCTCTCAATGGTCACATGTGAGGCGGTCTTTTGATCGGGTGTGTGATGCATATGCGTCCCTTCCTCTCAATCACTGATCCATAAATTGTCGAAACGGCATCTTAGCAGTTACGTCTAATAAGGTCGCCACATCACGAAGTTGTTGTGCTTTGACGATCGGTGCGCGTCCGTTCACTTGTTTCATCCAGTCGGTATACTCATTACGCCCGATATAATGCGTTGATCGGACGTTCGGCACATTATCAAAATACCCATCAGTGGCAATGACTACTTTCTGGAGTACTCCCGCATAGTCCGGTAAGATTTGTCGGATGAGTTCCTCTGTTCGTGTCAATGCGATCAGCGGGTTCACCACACGGGTATTTTCCCCTTTCAGCGGTTGATGAACCCAAGTCTTTTCTTTCGATATGTGATAGATACTGCGGTCACCTTCCAGCCATTCGACAACATACAGATGTGTCGGTCCGATGATGAGATGACTTAGTTCTACTGTCGCACCGTTCCATTCGATGACCGGACGATACAAGAAAAAGTGTCGCTCATTCCAGTCTGAACGCATGACCCGATACGCATAGTCCCGGACGAATGCCAAATGTGGTAAATCTGCTTCGAGCACTCCTTCACAGGCGAACTGAAGTTTTTGGATGTGTCGGCGTTCCCGTAACATCTTTTGATATTGTGATTCAGAAAGTGGCTTGGGTTCCAACTCAATCCGCTCCGACTTCGCCCAAATTTTCCACCACGGACGCTCAAGCTCGATTACCTCTACCGGATTCAAGCGATTGTTTTCGTGAAGACGTTGTAGACGTGCCGTGTCAGATTCCACATATTCTAAATAGCGATTGTATTGATCTAAAACATTACGTTCATATTTTGAAATTACGTCAAAAATTTTAACCGGGATTGCCATATGTCCTCCTCTGGCCGTCTTAACGGAAAAACTTCTACGGCTCTATAGGCTGGTTTATGATTCGGTTGTACTTCGTACAGAATCAGTTCTTCTACAGATTCAGTCACATGAAATTCAGGCGGAACGTATGCAACCCGTTCTCCTTCATCCCATTTTTTAGCGAGTGTGACGTGAGGGACGAACGCCTTCCTGTCCAATCTCGGGATCACGTCGACAAGTTCTTGGCGGAGTGCACGTGCAAATCGGTGTAGTGGTTCTGATGCGTCAGGTACGACAGTCAGGACACGTGGACGATCAGGTCTACCGAAATGGTCAATCGAGCCGAACGTCAATGTGAAGGGTTGAGTGTCTTGACTGATTTTTCGTGTAATCTCTTTTACGTCATCTAATTCTTCTCCGTTTAATTTACCTAAAAATTGAAGGGTCAGATGAAATTCGTCCGGTCGATATATTCGACGATACGAGTAAAAAGGCAATACAGCTTGCTGCACTGCAACCAGTTCGGTCGCCTCAATGGGAATCGCAATAAAATAATGCGTGCTCATGTCGTTCATCCTTTCATGATGCGACGTGACATTCCGATCCAAATCAATGCTCCAAGTGCCGTCACAATGGTATACATCCAAAATACGCCTAAAATATCATCGAGCTCAATGATTTTCCCGCTCAGCATATTAAATCCTGCTGTCGCAAGTCCTGACGTGAGTGCCATGTAAACCCCAATGGCCGTCGAGGAGACTTGCCGGTCAACGAGTGTCCGAACGAATTGAAGCGCAACGGGAATGAGGAGTCCAACAACAAGTCCTTGTGCGATTGCAAGAAGCCATATGACCCAAATCGGTGGTTCAAGCGCAAGTATCCCGTTCCGTAAAGCAGAAATAATGGCCGCACCGACAAGTACGCCGACACTTCCGTATCGTTCCATAAGTTGAGACGCCACTTTCATAAACGGAATCTCGAATAATACAGCGACGAGGAATAATGTTCCGACAAGCGTCGTCGAACCCCCGCTATTCGTCACGTATAGCCCGAAATAATAGTTATTCGCATAAATCGGTCCGAACACGAGCATGCCACCGAGCAGGAAGAACATAAACTGCTTGTTCCATACTGCTTTCCAAGAAAGGGGTGCCAACGTGACGTCGCGAATCGAAATTTTCTCAGGAATCATTCGGACGAACACACTTCCGAGGATAAGTAGGACGGCACTTATTACGAACGTGCTCGCAAGTCCCCACGTCGTATCGGAGATTCGTCCCATCGCAAATACGGCGATGGCGAACCCTGCCGATCCATACAAACGAATCGCGCCGTAGTCCACTTTTGACCGAGCCGTATAGTCGAGCGTCATCATGTCCACAAGCGGAATATGAGCACATTGGAATACGGACCAAATCACCATGAGTACGACAATCCAGACGTATGAGGCCGCTACTAAAAAGCTAAGCGAAATAAGCGCGGCGCTCAGCATCGCCAACATCAACCAAGCCCGAACTCGTCCTGTCCGGTCGGTCAACATTCCCCATAACGGTTGGATGCCAATGGAGAGGATGGGTAACACCGCAACGATGATTCCGACCTGGGTCGGTGTCAATCCAAATTTCGTTTGTGAAAAATATAAGGTCATATATGGGATCAATGCCCCCTGCGCGAAGAATATCGCGACGTATACAGACTGAAACAATCTCTTTTGCGAATCCAATGATAACTTCCTTCCTAAAGGACAGAGAGCCGACTATACCAGCCAGCTCTCTTTGTTTCTTATTTAGCGAGCTCGTAAATCGCCTCAGCGTAGATCGCTGCGGCACGTAATAAATCTTCTATCTCCATATATTCATCGACCTGATGCGCCACATCTTTAGCGCCTGGGAACAATGCGCCGAACGCGACGCCTGCTTCGAGCGAACGGGCATACGTACCGCCTCCGATGGCCATCAAGTTCGCATGTTCACCCGTTTGACGTTCGTATACGCTTGCTAGCGTCTTCACAAGCGGGTGATCTTCTGCCACGTGATGTGGTGGCATATGTTGACGCGTCTTCAATTCAAATCCAAGCGACAAGGCGATTTCGCGAAGGTTTTGCAACCGTTCTTCAAACTTCGCCGTATAAGGATAGCGAATATTCACTGTTGCTGTACGCTCGCCTTCACTATAACGGAACACCCCACCGTTGATCGTTAAATCACCTGTCTCATCACTCGCTTCAATCCCGAGCGAAATTCCACGTGAGTCTGCAAACATGTGACGAACAAGTTCGATATAGCGTTCTCCCTGAATGTCGAGTGGAAGATGCAACAAGAATCCCGCGAGGACATAGGCCGCGTTGATTCCGTTATCCGGTTCCATCGCATGTGCGGCTTTCCCCTTCATCGTAAAGGTATATATACCCCGATCATACTCACATGTTCCATCTGCCTCGTATTTCTCTAAATACGCCTCAAATTTTTCTTCAAGCACTTCGTCCGTCTTCAGTTCAGCTCGCGCGAAGTCTGGTACCATATTCGGACGTTCTCCGCTCGTGAATGATAGAAGATGGTATGCAGATGCGGGTACATGTTGGATTGGTAGTTGGGTCAACACACCATCGTACAATCCTTTTTCTGCATTGATAATGGGGAAGTCCGCGTCGGGTGCGAAGCCGTATGTCGGCATCTGTTCTTGTTTGAAATATTCACGGACACAGCGCCATTCACTCTCTTCATCACAACCTGCAATGAGGCGGACTCGTTTCGAGAGTGGTAAACCGAGCTCTTTCACGATGCGTAGACCATAGTATGCAGCCATCGATGGTCCTTTATCATCGTTACTTCCACGCGCAATGATTTTGCCATCTGTGATGGTCGGGGTGAACGCACCATACGTCCATCCTTCCCCTGCTGGTACGACGTCAAGGTGACATAAGATCCCGACGATTTCCTCGCCGTCCCCATATTCCAAATGTCCAGCGTACCCGCCAACATCTTTTGTTTTAAATCCGTCACGCTCACCGATTTCAAACATGTAGTCGAGCGCTTTTCGAACCTCGAGACCGAACGGCATGTTCGGTGCGCTTTGTGACTCATCGAGTACGCTAGGGATTTCTAGTAATCCTTTTAAGTCCTCTAAAAATGCATCTTTACGATTGTCGACTTCCTGTCTCCAATTCATGTTCATCTCCCCTTTTGCGAATGTTCTCTCCCTTACTAGTATATCCAAATGAATGAAAGACGAACATTCATTTAGAAAAGTTTTTTTCGTTCGTGTTTAAGCCTCGTTTAAACCTAATCATATATTCTTCATTCGATATTTACGTTCATAATCAAATCTTTACAAACAGATTGTTCGTGCTTTCCGCTTGCATTTTTACACAGGAGCGGTATACTAAAGGTGTGATTTTAGAAAATAACAATTTTATATTTCATTTTGTCGTCTGTAGGTATGTTTTCATTATTCTACACATTGGGAGGTCATCCAATGAAAGGCTCAACAGATCGGATGTTAACGCGCATCAAGTCCATTTATTTGTTCATCAATGAAAGGGAGACAGTTACCACTTCAGAACTAGTAGAAGAGTTCGGCATCACGTCGCGTACTGTGCAACGTGATTTGAACGTACTTGAGTACAATAATCTTGTGGAGAGCCCTAGCCGTGGCACGTGGACTTCATCGAAACGTTCACTCAAGACGGCAAATTGAAACGTATATGTAGATTCAAGAGACCTGGCTTTCAGGTCTCTTTTTTCATGAAAAAAGAATCTGCCTCATCAGACAGATTCTCTCATCGCACTACTTATTGAAGAAACAATTGAACTTCTTCTTCCGTCAACTCACGATATGAACCGAGCTCAAGCGTTTCATCGAGTTCTAGCGCCCCGATCTGTACACGCTCCAATCGCTCAACGTGTTTGCCTACCGCCGCGACCATTCGTTTCACTTGGTGATATTTCCCCTCAGACAGTGTGAGACGGATGACCGAACGACGTCCGCTCCGGCTCAGGATCTCGAGACGGGCCGGCTTCGTCGTGTAGCCATCCTCTAACTCAACCCCATTTGCAAACGTCTTAATGTCGTCTACTGTCATCTCCCCATCGACTTCGGCGATATACACCTTGTCGACATGTTTACGTGGTGACATGAGCGCGTGGTTGAACGCACCATCGTTTGTAATGAGGAGAAGCCCCGTCGTATCTTTATCGAGGCGTCCGACCGGGAAAAGGTCATAATGGGCATACTCGGGATCAATCAACTCGATGACCGTCGTCTCGACTTGATCCTCCGTCGCACTGATGACCCCTTCTGGCTTGTTCATCATGAAATAGATGTAAGGACGATATTCAACGACTTCCCCGAACACCGTGACCCGTTCTGATTCTGGGTTAACGTGTCGTTTTGCATCCTTTACAGGCGCATCATCGATTCGTACTGCACCTTGTTTTAATAGGATTTTCACGTCTTTCCGTGAACCATATCCCATGTTTGATAACAATTTATCAATTCGCATTATCCGTTCCTCCGATATTCAAAGCGTTTCCCCAATAGTTTCCCTGCGAGATGGCTACGCCAACTGAGATAACCATATACGAGAACGCCAATTGTCACTCCGACGATTGTCGCAAATACATCGTTCCCCCAACTTGCCTCAGCACTCAACGTGACGAGGAGGGAAAGGAAAACGGTCGCGTACATCGCCGCACCCATCAAAAACATCAAGATGGTCCGACGAAGCAGTTGCTTATACGGGAAATGAAGTGAGCGTTGAATCATCCATACCATGAGAATGATCGCTACAATATATCCAGCTATCGTCGCATAACCGGCACCGATTCCACCGAGCCAATAGACGAGCGGCACGTTCAGAGCGAGTTTTGCCAAGAGCCCCATCGATGTGGCAAAGATGGTGAAGTATTGACGGTTGATCCCTTGAAGGATGGCAGCCGCGACCGAGTAATAGGCTAAGAAAAAGGCACTAGGTGCATAGTGGAACAAATACACCCATCCCTCACGGTCCCCCGGAAACAATGTTCCGAACAATGGTTCTGCAAGAGCAACGAGACCGATCACCGCAGGAATCGTCACAAAGAACGATACTTGGAAAATATGATTGACTTGGTTTCGTACTTTTTGCATATCGCCCGTCGTAAAGGAACGAGTGACGAGTGGGATGGTCGCCATCGAAACACTCGCCGCAATCGATACAGGGATTAAGACAATTTTATGAGCGTTACCCGTTAAGAAACCATACGCCGACGTTGCTTCAGAAACAGTCGCACCCGTACTGAGCAATGTATTGACCATCGTCAATTGATCAATCAATTGATAGAGAGGGGTCGATACCCCGACCATCACGATTGGGATTGAATAGCTAAGCAACTCGAGCAACAACGATTTCATCGAGCGGACGGGAGTTCCTGCTGGGTTCTCTGTCTGACGATGGATGTCTTTTCGACGTTTCCAATACATCATAAGCACGACAAAACTACCGATCGCTCCGACAAACGCACTGAACGTCGCAATCGTGACCGCAATGACTTTCAATCCGTTCAATTCAGTCGTTTCAACAGATTGCGTCCCTCCAAGGGCATTGGCAATCGGTTGAATGAAGTTTGAATCCGCAAAGACGAACAAGACGAGCATCGTTCCACTGAGGAGGAACAGGATGCGTACAATCTGTTCGACGACTTGTGAGATTGCCGTGGGAGCCATGTCTTGATGTCCCTGGAAATAACCGCGCACCATGCTCATCGCCGGGATGAGCAGTAAGGCAAAACTGACGCTTCGTGTCACGAGGGTGAGCGAGTCAATGTATTGCTGATTGTTCTCTGAGTTTCGCACCATTAGCTCCGATAACCATGGTGCCGCAAAAAAGAGTAATAAAAAAGCGACGACACCGGTCGCAAGCATCAGCTTCATTCCTTGTCGGAACAGTCGTTGACTTGTCCCGTATTCTCCTAGCGCGTTATATTTTGCGATAAATTTCGAAACAGCAACAGGAATCCCTGCCGTCGAAATGGAGATCATGATCGCATAATACGTATATGCGGCTTGATACAATGTCACTCCGGCAATCCCGACCATCGCTTGGAACGGGAATGTGTACAATAGTCCTAACATTCGGGAAATCAAGTTTCCCGCCGATAAAAGAAGCGTCCCTTTGACGAAGGAGGCTCTTCCAGAATCTTGTTTGGCGCTTGATGACATGAGGCACCTCCATCTATAAATCAACTATTTCAATGAATTCGGTTTTACAAAACAACCGCTTCTCATTATACTCTTACTGTTACGGATAATAAAGTTACGATAATTTTACTAATCATATAGATGAAGAAATGAGGAGATACCTATGAAAGATGTCATCGTCATCGGTGGAGGACCGAGCGGACTTATGGCAACGTATGCAGCGGCAAAAAGTGGCGCTTCGACCTTATTGATCGACAAAGGATCGAAACTTGGTCGAAAATTGGCCATTTCAGGTGGAGGACGTTGTAACGTCACGAATCGAAAGCCAATCGATGAATTGATTCAGTTCATTCCTGGGAACGGTCGTTTCTTATACAGCGCCCTTGCCCAGTTCGACAATCAATCGATTATCGACCTCTTCACTGGATTCGGGATTCCTCTGAAAGAAGAGGACAATGGTCGCATGTTTCCTGTGACGGATAAGGCACAGGATGTGGTCAACACGTTGCTTCGGGCGATTGAAGACCTCGGCGTCGAGATTCGAAAAAAGGCTGAAGTCAAAACGCTACATTTTAATGAAGAAAACGAGTTTCACGCGGTCGAGTTGATGGACGGTGAAATGATTGTAGCCAAAGCTTGTGTCGTTGCGGTCGGCGGACAATCCGTCCCACACACCGGTTCGACAGGTGACGGTTATCCGTGGGCAGAAAAAGCCGGACATACGATCACGGAACTCTTCCCGACAGAAGTACCCATCAAATTGAACGATTCGTTCATCGGAACGAAACAGCTTCAAGGACTATCGTTACGAGACGTCGCGTTGACCGTGCACGGCAAAAAAGGGAAGGCCATCAAGACACACCAGGGCGATATGATTTTTACGCACTTTGGAATCTCAGGTCCAATCGCGCTCCGCTGCAGTCAGTACACGATCAAAGAACGGAAGCGTAGTAAAGAACAAGTCGTCCTCTTGTCACTCGACTTCTTCCCGGACACGTCACGGGATGCGCTCGTCCAGGAACTGTGGAACCAAGTTCAGGGCCAACCGAAACGTGCCGTTAAAAACGTATGGAAAGGCTATATCCCCGAGCGACTTCTTGACTTGTTGTTAGAAGAGCTCACATTTGGTGAAGAAGATGCGAGTCAACTGAAGAAACAATCCGTTATCGACTTCGCAACACGTTTGAAAATGTTCGAGATGCACGCCGTCGGGACACTCGACTTTGATAAGGCGTTCGTCACAGGTGGCGGCGTATCGGTTAAAGAAGTTGCGCCACAGACGATGATGTCAAAGAAGGCACCCGGTCTCTTTTTTGCCGGTGAAGTACTCGATATCCATGGATACACAGGTGGCTACAACATCACAGCCGCCTTCACGACAGGACATTGCGCCGGATCGCATGCAGCTGAACTGGCCACAGAGCGGTAAAGGGTTCGGTCCAACGTATCATCTGTGTTCTATTGTGATCATTAACAATCAAAAGGCTTGATCCTGTCTCATTCAGGATCAAGCCTTTTCACATTCTTTTCAGCTTAATTTTCTAATTTCATCACATCTCGATACTTATATGCTTTTAAAATCTCGTGATCTTCTTTAAATGTCCATTCGGGAATCGACAGCTCTGGATGCGCCGTCAAATAGTCATGGAGCACATCCCTACCTAGAATATAGTTACTCCAACGTGGCATATCCTTTTGATAATTACCGACTACAAAATCGGTGTGGGACGTTTCATAATCATTCACTCGGCTCGCGATATGTTCCATGGTCGCATCATCGATTGGTACATACCATGGTGGCGTTACCCCTTTGACAATGCGATCGGCAAACGTATCGGCTTTCCCTTCAATGATGACAGAATCAAGAATTGTATTAAGACGGAACTCAGGTTGATCATAAAGAATCAGATGATGATACTCATGAGCCGTCGAATGGGCTAGCACACCTTTGTCAAAATCTGTATCGAGAAACAAGATGAAGGTATCATTATAGGCTTGGCCGGCCACACCTTCCAACGCTTCACTATCGTAGAAGAATTCAGGATTGTAAGGGGCAACAAACACCATACCCTTCTTTTTAGGAAGGATTTGATTTGAATCGATATATGTTGATGTAATAATCTCATTAATCTCGTCATGCCGCTCGATTAATGAGTCCAACTGCTTCAGCAATTGTTGCTTATGAGGAGTCGGCTTTAGTAAAAAATTTGTTTTGATGAGGGATGTATCGATCTTTTCTTCCTCTCCGACCTCTCCTATGTAATCGAGTACGTATTTTTTGAAATTTTGTTTGCTCTCCTCCGAATCGGTTGATTCAAGGGATGCGTTCAAATATTGCTGGTATTGGGTGTAGAGTGGGACGATTGTCAATTCGTTCTCGTCATTGATTTTTATCGTTTCGATTGAAACGTCAGGCTGTGTTTTTAACGTTTTTTCATCCTCACTACATGCTGCTAATAGAAGTGCTGAACTTACACATAGAATACCGAATAGCTTTTTCAGTTAAATGACCTCCATCTCAATGATCAATATCTCTCACACACTCACTTCTGTTAAATTATACCATAAATTACTCTCATAACCTTTCCGATCCCATCTAATATCAGGATATCGTCACGACCATCACAACAAAAAACGACTCGAACCCATTCTAGTGAGGGCTCAAGCCGTTTAGGATTATTCTTTCCCTGCGATTTGACGACGCACTTCTTTTTCGAGCTCCGGCTCCGGCGGCATCCATCCTTCAGGTTTCATGACTTTATTGTCCGACTCGCGTAAGATCGGCTTCCCATCCGGTCCAAGCTTCGCCATATTGGCGCGCTGGACGATTTCAAACAACGGAACGGGGTCGAGTCCGAGTTCAACGAAACTGCCCATCACAAAATATAACGCGTCCGTTAACGCATCCCCTTGTCCGACGAGACGTTCCACATCATCCGATGGTGGTGTGTCTTGCAACGATTTTTGGACGGCTTTTTGGAATCCTACTTGGAATTGCTCAATCGCTTGTAAAAACTCTTCTTCCGATTGCGATGATTGATGCAAAAATTCGACGACCGCTTCCTCTGCTGTCCACACCGACCGCTTCGTCGCGCGATCAAGCGTCAACGGTTGCGGCGATTTTGCTCCTGGATGTCCAAAAGTTTCATGAAATTGTTTCACTTCTTCAAAAAAATATCGTTTGCTCATTTGTCATTCCCCCATGATCAGTCCACGGATACGAAGGCATCCAAATCGAATACTTCCGGGTGGACGATTGCAAAGATTTCATTGTCTTGTAAAAACATACCGGTCGAGTCATACACGCGAGGGGTCACCATCTGACCGTTGATGGTCCCTTCTTCTGGGTTGACTGTGTAGAGGACGAGCTCTTCTGAGTCGAGCACGTAGATGCGTCCTTGTCTCTCGACAAGGCCGACTCCTTCGAATCGCTCAAACTTTTGTTGGATCGAGGCACTCATCCCGTCAGCAGACAACGCTTGGCGTGAATCAAGCATCCATTCGGTTTCGGGTTCTTTTTCCTCATCCTCTTCTTGAACGTTTCGCTCATTTTCAGGTGCGTCTTCCGAAGCAACCGATTCGCTCGAGGCATCGTCATTCGTCGAGACGTTTTCTGTCGTTGAATCTTCCGATGATTCTTCTGTTTCTTTAGTAGTCGTGTCAGCATCAGTTGACGCTTCTGATGATTTTTCATCTGCAGGATTTTCCGGTTCAATCTCGCGCTCTTCGATATAAAGGAGCTCAAGGTCCGGTGTATCCGCCAAGCGATTCATCATGAACAGACGCTTCGATTCCCGGTCATAACCGAGACCAAAGATTCGGTCTTCTGACAGAAGTCCTTTAATTTGTTTACGTGGTCTCTCGACCCAGCGTCCTTCTTCTCGTTCGATTGTGACGAGAGTCCCGTTCGCAGTCACCGCGTAGACCCGATCTTCTTCGATCATGCGCATTCCGATAAAGTCATCGAGGCGCTGTTTCCCTGAATTCTCAAGTTGGAGCACCGAGTTGACGCGCGTCCCATTCCCGCTCACTTCGAAAAATTCAGCCTGTTCGGTAAGTACAAGATAGGCTCCAATCGTGTCGCTATAGTACACTTCATCAATCTGATTAATCTGTTCGAGCGCATCGGTCGTATCAATATCTTCATCATCTTGCGCCGCTTCCACAGGTGGGAGGGATGCCGTTTGATGGCTTGTTTGAATATCAATTTTTTCAAATGTCGAGGCGACCTGTCGCTGAATCTCTTCATCAGAGAAGACAAAGATATAGCAAAGAATCACACCGACCACGACGGCACATAATGTCGTGTATAGCACATAAGAACGTTTCATGGACATGTCGTCCCCTTCTCCTTCAGTATCGCCCTTTAGTGTATCAAAACCGACCGTAAAAGAAAATGACCTCACCAAAAAGAAAAGAATGTGCGACAATGTCACACATTCTTTTGATTACCCCACTACAATATTGACGAGTTTTCCAGGAACGACAATGACTTTACGAACCGTCTTGCCTTCTGTGAACTCTTGGACACGCTCGTTCCCGAGTGCTTCCGCTTCAAGTGCTTCTTTTGATGCGTCACGCGAGACGTGCATTTTCGCACGGAGTTTCCCGTTCACCTGGATGACGACTTCAATCGTGTCGCTCACAAGTTTTGACTCATCGTATGTCGGCCAAGCCGCATACGTCAACTCTTCCGTCATGCCCATCTTCTCCCACAACTCTTCAGACAAGTGCGGCGCGACTGGTGAAAGCATCTTGATGAAGTCGACCATTTGAGATTTCGGCAACGTCTCTTGTTTGTTCGCTTCATTGACGAAGACCATCAACTGCGAGATCGCCGTGTTGAAGCGAAGGGCTTCATAATCTTCCGTCACTTTTTTCACCGTCTGATGATACGTGCGTTCAAAGTCGGCAGTCGGTGCCACGTCTGCGAAGTTCGTCTGATCGAACAAACGCCAGACGCGGTCGAGGAAGCGACGTGCCCCGTCAAGACCATTCGTCGACCATGCGATGGCCGCGTCAAGTGGTCCCATGAACATTTCGTAAAGTCGGAGTGTATCGGCTCCGTGTGACTTCACGATATCATCCGGGTTGACGACGTTCCCACGAGATTTTGACATCTTCTCGTTGTTCTCACCGAGGATCATCCCTTGGTTGTAGAGTTTTTGGAACGGTTCGTTCGTTGGGACGACACCGATATCAAAGAGGACTTTATGCCAGAAACGTGCGTAGAGCAAGTGAAGAACGGCATGCTCCGTACCCCCGATATACAAGTCGACCGGAAGCCAACGCTTAAGTTTCTCAGGATCCGCGATCATCTCTTCGTTATCTGGATCGATGTAACGGATGTAATACCAGCAGCTACCTGCCCATTGTGGCATCGTGTTCGTCTCGCGACGACCTTTTTCCCCTGTGACAGGATCTGTGTACGTCAACCACTCTTCTGCGTTCGCAAGTGGCGACTCGCCCGTACCAGATGGTTTGATTTCATCGATGATCGGAAGTTCGAGCGGAAGCTCTTCGACCGGTACCGTCTTCATCGTTCCATCTTCCATGTGGACGACCGGGATCGGCTCGCCCCAGTAACGTTGACGGCTGAACAACCAGTCACGAAGGCGGTATGTCGTCTTCGCACGCCCTGTGCCACTAGCTTCGAGCTCTTCAATGATTGTCTTGATGGCATCGGCTTTATTAAGTCCGTTCAAGCTACCAGAGTTGACGTGCTCTCCGTCTTCGACGTAAGCCGCCTCTTCCACGTTTCCACCTTTGACGACTTCACGGATCGGGAGGTCGAACGTTTTCGCAAACTCATAATCGCGCTCATCGTGTCCAGGAACAGCCATGACTGCACCTGTCCCATATGTCGAGAGAACGTAGTCCGCTGTCCAAATCGGAAGTTTCTCGCCGTTCACCGGGTTGATCGCATAAGCGCCCGTGAAGACACCCGTCTTCTCTTTGGCGAGATCTGTACGCTCAAGGTCCGTCTTCTTAGAGACTTCTTCAATGTAGGCTTCGACTGCCGTCGATTGTTCAGGTGTCGTGATCACTTTCGTGAATGGATGCTCCGGTGCGAGCGTTACGTATGTCGCCCCGTGAAGCGTATCCGGACGTGTCGTGAACACCGTGACGATCTTATCGTGACCATCGACCTTGAAGTCGACCTCGGCACCGACTGATTTGCCGATCCAGTTGCGTTGCATCTCTTTCACGCTCTCCGGCCAATCGAGACCTTCCAAGTCTTCAAGCAAACGCTCCGCGTATTCTGTGATGCGAAGCACCCACTGTTTCATTGGGACGCGGTAAACCGGGTGATTCCCACGCTCTGACAACCCATCGATGACTTCCTCGTTCGCAAGGACCGTACCGAGAGCCGGGCACCAGTTGACCGCGACTTCATCGACGTATGCAAGGCCACGATCGAAGAGTTGCGTGAAGATCCATTGTGTCCATTTATAATATTTCGGGTCCGTCGTGCTAATTTCACGGTCCCAATCGTATGAGAATCCGAGTTCTTTCAATTGGCGACGGAACGTTTCGATATTGCGCGCTGTGAACTCACGCGGATCGTTCCCTGTGTCGAGTGCATATTGTTCAGCAGGAAGACCAAATGCATCCCAACCGATCGGGTGAAGGACGTTGTATCCTTGCATCCGTTTCATACGTGCGATGATGTCAGTTGCCGTATAACCTTCCGGGTGACCGACGTGGAGACCTGCTCCTGATGGGTACGGGAACATATCAAGCACATAAAAACAATCCTTCTCCGGGTCCTCTGTCGTTTTGAATGCTTCTTTCTCTTCCCAACGCTTTTGCCATTTCGGCTCGATTTCTTGATGTTTAAAATAGCTCAACTTTCTTCCTCCTCTGCATAATAAAAAGCCTTTCGTCCCCGAAAATGGGACGAAAGGCTTGAAAGCTCTCCGCGGTACCACCCATGTTGCATTGCTGCCACTTGAGACGCCGGTAACGAGGCGTAACCCCGGTTTTCCCTACTCATTTCAGGAAAACAGCTCCAAGGCGAGTTCACGACCTCCATTTATCGATTCACACCAACCATCGACTCTCTTTGAAACGGAACGTTCGCTACTAATCCTCTTCATCGCTTGCTATTCATCGTAGTCTATTTTAGCCCATTCTGAAATTCAACGTCAACTTGATTTTTCTGTGACGCGAATGTCTTTCATGACGACAAACAGTGTAAGGGCAAACGTGACGAGTAGGAGAAGCATGCCAAAGACCGCCGTGATGCCGAACAGATCGTAGACAAAACCGGACATTGTTGGCCCAATCATACGACCGACGGATGCTGCGATATTGACGAGTCCTTGATATTGGCCAGCTTTACCTGGAGGGGCAAGTTTCGCTGCAATCGTTGGGACTGCTGGCCAAACGAACATTTCCCCAATCGTCATGACGACCATCCCGACCATGAACATCCCGAACCCACCAGCAAACGGGACAATCAAGAAGGCACCAAGGAAAATGGAAGCTCCGATGATTAACTGACGTTTCAAATCGTCCTCAAACTGTCGAAGCACACGGTTGAGTAATGGCTGTGCGAAGACAATCATCGCTCCGTTCACTGTCCATAGGAGTGAGTACTGACTGATTGTGACACCGAGATCTTTCGAATGAACGGCAATCGTTCCTTGCCACTGCACATAGACGAACCAAAGGACCGCATATCCGATGGCGACGTACCACATCGACTTCATCGTTGCGCTCGAGAGAGTCGTGGCGGCAGCCTCAAGTTGTGATTGCACGACAGGACGTGCCGGGTTCTTCAAATAACGAAGCCCAAATAAGAGCACCACGACAAATAAGACGGACAAGGAGAAGTTCGCATAGAAAATCCACTCGATGTTAAATCGAGCGATTTGTCCACTCATCGCCGTACCGAGAGCGACCCCCACATTTTGCGCAACATAAATCGCATTGAACGAACGACGTCCTCCTTCTGGCCAGATAAGACCCGCAAATGCGTAAACGGTCGGAAAGACGAGTCCACCTGAGAAGCCAATCAAACCGAGCCACACTAAATAGCCGAAGAACGTGGCGTGGAACAGTAAAAATCCAAGTGAGCTCGCAAGCAATAGACCAACAGAGATCATGAGCGTCGTTTTTCCACCGATCCGGTCGAACAACGTCCCCCCGATGTAGTTTCCGACAATCGCGAGTGCCGAGTTCACAAGAAGTGCCACCCCGGCAAGCGTCATCGACTCACCTAAAAAATCATGAATATACAGTGTGTTAAACGGCCATAAAAAAGACGCCGCCGTTGTATTGAGCGCCATCGCAATGACTAGAATCCATACCGAGATTGGCATTTTATTGTTCACACCAAGTCCTCCTTTCATTCCTCTTTCACATCAAAAAAATCGGCACATAACGGCCGAATCGACAAGATTTCCTTATCAAACCTAAACGAACGCCAAGGAAGTGTCAAGAAAAATTACTTATTATGAAGTTTTGCCATTTCCCGTTTGTGATAGCATGAGCAAGGAAGGAGAGATGATCATGAATCCATTTGGTCAAAACCGATATCACACGCTGAATGAGGCATATCGCCGAGAATATGGAGGGAAGGTGTTCAAGGTACCGCTCGATGGCGGATTCACCTGTCCGAACCGTGACGGTCGCGTCTCAAAAGGCGGATGCACCTTCTGCTCGGACGATGGAAGTGGTGATTTCGCGGGAAATGCCTGTGACCCGATCCCCGTTCAATTTGCAGAAGTGAAGGCCCGGCTCCACCGGAAGTGGAAACATGCCAAGTACATCGCTTATTTTCAAGCGTTCAGTAATACGTATGCGCCGGTCGAGCGGTTACGTGAGTTGTATGAACCGGCACTAAAAGAAGATGGGGTCGTCGGGCTCTCAATTGCGACACGTCCAGACTGCCTACCGGACGACGTCGTCGCCTATTTAGCAGAACTGAATGAACGGACGTCCCTTTGGGTGGAGCTTGGTCTTCAGACCGTACATGATACGACCGCTAAAAAGATTAATCGTGGACACGACTATCAATCGTTTTTGACAGGTCTTGCGAAACTTCGCCGTCACAACATTCGTGTCTGCGTTCATATCATCAATGGCCTCCCAGGTGAGACACCAGAGATGATGCTCGACACAGCCCGAGAAGTTGCTAAAATGGACATACAAGGAATCAAGATCCATTTACTTCACGTCTTGAAACACACACCGCTCGCCCGTCAATACGAAAAAGGTCTACTCGAATTGATGGAGGAAGACACATACGTCTCCCTCGTCTGCGATCAGCTCGAATGTATACCTCCTGAGGTCATCGTCCATCGTTTGACAGGAGACGGTCCGCCCGAGCTATTGATCGGTCCGCTATGGAGTCGTCACAAGATGCAGGTGCTAAACAAGATTCGTGCGGAATTGGAACGACGAGATTCTTTCCAAGGAAAAAAGAAGGATGAGATCTATGGGATTAATGAGAGTACTACCTTTTGCGAAACAACTACTACATGACCATCTCGAAGAAGGACATGTCGCCATCGATATGACAGCCGGAAACGGACACGATACGTTATTCCTCGCGCAAGCCGTTGGCGACACGGGACATGTGTACGCATTTGATATCCAGTCAGAGGCCGTAGCGGCCACAAACGCACGGATTGAAGAGGCGGGTGTCAGTGACCGGGTGACCGTCATTCATAATAGTCACGACACAGTTCATGCCGTCGTCGAAGACGAGAAGCGCCCGATTACCGCGGCCGTCTTCAATCTAGGTTATTTACCCGGGAGCGACAAATCCATCACGACACACGGGAATACGACCATCGCTGCCTTGTCTCAACTATTAGAGGTCATGGCTGTCGGTGGTGTCATCGTCATCGTGATTTATCACGGACATGAAAGTGGAAAAGTCGAACGTGACGAGGTACTCCGTTATGTAGAGTCACTCGACCAAAAACAGGCAGGCGTCCTACGGTACGGCTTCATCAACCAAATCAATCATCCCCCGTTCATCGTGGCGATTGAAAAACGAGGATAAGAAAAAGGCGGCTCAGTTGAGTCGCCTTTCGTCATTCTTGAATCAATTCATAAAATGTCATGAGCGTTTCCGCAAATTTCGTGTTTAACCGCTCGTATCCAAAATGCGGGAAACCTTCCAATCGGCGGATATACACTTGATCTCCACCAATCTTTCGACAGACGTTCAGTGTCAGCTTCACATCTGCGAATTGGTCGTCCGGTGCGTAGAAACAAGCGAGCGGAAGACGTGGCAAATGTTTCTTCTCTTCTTGATGCTCGACAATTTCTTCTTCAATTTCACGATATTGTGCATACGTGATTTCACCGAATCGGGACGATTCGTCTCCCCCACCAGTGAAGGTCATCATTCCGAGTGGCAAGTCTGGGCGGAAGCGGTCGACAGCACTCGCGACGACTTGTTTCAACCCACCGATTTGACGCGTTGCATGCCAGTCAAACAATGGGGAGATGTATGTGAGGCTCCCGAGTGGCACATCGTACTCCTGTAAGAGTCGATTCGTAAAGAGTGCGCCCAGGCTGAATGCCACAATGTGAATCGGCAATTTGTACTCTCCTGCCTCACGTAATGCTCGTTTGATGAGTTGTTTATGGTCATCTGCCGTCAATCCGACCGATTGGTCCCGAACGACGATGACTTCGTAGTCGTCCTGTAGCCGTCGAATAAAATTCTCGCTGATCCGTGATGTGAACTGTAACGGATACACGATGACGATGACCCCTTTTCGTGTTTCTTCATATGTCATGCTGTCGTCACCTCATTTATAGACTATGTATATTGTATCAAAAAAACATCAGTCGCAACTGATGTTTGAGGAAAATCCGTCTGGAGGCTTAGCTCGGGTCATATCGTAAATGAATGAGTTCCATCGGTCGATCATACACCTCTTCTTGGATGCGGTTCACTTCTTCAAACGATTGATGTAAGAGAAACGCAATCGCCTGATCATTTGAATTCTCAACGTACACTTCCATCGGTTGTTCTTTTGTGGATTGGAGGTGTTCCAAAAAGGCTGCGCCATACCCATTCCGATGATAGTCGGGATGCAGATAGAGACGAAGCATCTCCCACATGTCACCGCGATCGATGGCATGACAAAATCCGATGACCTCTTCATCATACTCGCCGACGATAAAGTACTGTTCTCGTGCTTCTTCACTTGAACTGATTGCTCGCACAATCTCTTCTTGGCGATAGGCGCGCTCCATTGCTCTCGTTCGATTGGAATCATCCTTTGAAATCGTCGCGAGTGCAATCGTCCGAATCAACGCCGCATCCTCTGGCACTGCTTCCCTCATCTTCATGACAGCTTCCCCCTTTTGGCCAATCTATTTGTATCATTCCCTATCCTAGCGTTTTTATCCTGCCCTTCATTTCTTTTTCATGACGAAACATAAGAAAAGGTTATATCGAGATTCGTCAAGGGTATATCACAACCAATGCCAATGATATGAAGGAGTGTTCAAGATGGAACCAAAACTAGAGCATGACCCGAAAGTCGAACAGACAGCGCATCCGAATCGTCAATTCGACCAATTGGACGGAGGGAGTCCTAAAATCAGCGTCGTGACCGGAATGTTACTCGGTGCCCTCGTCGGTGGACTTCTCGCCTTACTGAGCTCATCCAATCGCGAGCAGACGAAGCAATCCCTTTCGAACGCGAAAACTTCGGTCGGCGGGATCGTCAATGAAGTCAAGCAAGATCCTGCCGGAAAGGCATCCCAGGTAATTGAACAAGTGAAAAGTGCTTCGTCTAAAATTCAAGAAGTATCAACAGATGTTCAAAACGTCTACGAGAAAGTCGTCGGTGAGGTCGATACCGTCAAAAAGGATGTCAATCAAATCGTCGAAACGGCCCAAGAAGCCAAGTCTGATTTACAAGACATCGGTGAAAAAGTTGTTGAAGCGAAAGATACGGCACTTGGACAAGAAACCACTTCAAATGATTCGTCGACGAATCATGAAAAGACACAGTCCCCTCCTACAACGTAAAAAAACGACCTTTCCGCGGAAAGGTCGTTTTTTTTGATTACGCAAAACGCTTCGCGCCTTCTTCAAGAATGGCTGCTTTATCTGTTTGCTCCCACGGGAGTTCGATGTCTGTACGACCGAAGTGACCGTATGCTGCCGTTTGTTTGTAGATTGGGCGACGAAGGTCTAGCATCTTGATGATGCCTGCCGGACGGAGGTCGAAGTTCTCACGAACGAGTTCAACGAGTTCCGTTTCGCTCAATTTACCAGTGCCGAACGTATCGACAGCAATCGATACTGGGTGTGCAACACCGATTGCGTACGCAAGTTGAACTTCTGCTTTATCCGCAAGTCCTGCTGCAACGATGTTTTTCGCTACATAACGAGCTGCGTATGCCGCTGAACGGTCAACTTTTGTAGGATCTTTACCAGAGAATGCGCCACCACCGTGACGTGCGTAACCACCGTACGTATCGACGATGATTTTACGTCCAGTCAAGCCTGCATCTCCTTGTGGTCCACCGATTACGAAGCGACCAGTCGGGTTGATGAAGTATTTTGTTTCAGCATCGATGAGTTCAGCCGGAATGACGGCTTCGATGACATGTTTTTTCAAGTCTTCTTGAATTTGCTCGAGCGTGATCTCTTCCGCATGTTGAGTCGAAATGACGATTGTATCGATGCGAACAGGGTTGTTGTCCTCATCGTACTCGACTGTCACTTGTGTCTTCCCGTCCGGACGGAGGTACTCAAGCGTACCGTTCTTACGTACTTCAGCAAGGCGACGTGACAATTTGTGCGCCAATGAGATCGGAAGCGGCATGAGTTCAGGTGTCTCGTTTGTCGCGTATCCGAACATGAGACCTTGGTCACCTGCTCCGATTGCATCAAGTTCCTCTTCAGTCATCTGACCTTCACGTGCTTCAAGCGCTTGGTCAACACCTTGCGCAATGTCTACTGACTGCTCGTCAATCGATGTCAAGACGGCACATGTTTCTGCGTCGAAACCGTATTTCGCACGCGTATATCCGATTTCACGAATCGTTTCACGGACAACTTTCGGGATATCCACGTAAGTTGACGTTGTGATTTCACCAGCTACGAGTACAAGACCTGTTGTGACAGACGT
Organism: Exiguobacterium sp. s22; assembly: GCF_018617455.1. GTDB lineage: Bacteria > Bacillota > Bacilli > Exiguobacteriales > Exiguobacteriaceae > Exiguobacterium. Next base: position 350,460 of record NZ_JACSKD010000002.1, on the reverse strand, counting down.
TTCTGCCGCAACACGGGCATTCGGGTCTTCCGCTAAAATGGCATCCAAAATCGAGTCAGAAATCTGATCACAAATTTTGTCTGGATGTCCTTCAGTAACCGACTCTGAAGTAAAAAGTCGACGGTTCAATTTTGACATTCAAAAAACCTCCTATAATAAGGGTAATATGTGGACGGTACTCGTTCCCCTTACGCGTTGCTTTGGGACGGTAATGAAAAAAACCTCCCCCGATGACATACATTGGGAAAGGTTGAATCGTTCTTCCTTACCCTCTTATCGTTCGAAGCTAATGGCTTCGCTTCAGGATAGCACCTTTTCCGCACAGGACTTCATGTCGGACGGTTGCTGGGCTTCGTAGGGCCTTGTTCCCTCCACCGCTCAGAATAAGAGTATCCGTTACGAAAACCATCATATAAATGACACTCGGTTATGTCAAGGGAATCGAACAAATTCGTAAAAGTTTTCACAGACTTGCAAAACATTTCTGTTTGTGAATCGTCAAACATTTTTTTATTTCGTTTCTATTTTTTAACACCTTGTGATAAGAGAATGTGATAAACTGTCTGTGTAAGAAAGCGCTTACTTAGAGAGAAGAAACGCTTGTGTTTAATTAGTGTGTCACATATAATTAAAAATGTCATACTGATTAAACGTAATCGCGGAAGTATGCGGATTTCATCCACATCTATTTAGGGGAAAGGTGGGATTCAGGATGGCGACAACGCTCCTGAAAATCGAAGAATTAATTAATGGTGCCGACATGTTACGGAACTTGACGGTTCCAGAATTGGTGGAAGAAGCCATTCAAAACGGTGAAGGGGTACTGACGAAAGACGGGGCATTATCTGTCAGCACAGGTGCTTTTACCGGACGGTCACCGAAAGACAAATTCGTCGTACAAGATGAAGTCAGCAACAACCTCGTCGATTGGGGGAAAGTCAACCAACCAATCGCAGAAGAGAAGTTCACAGCACTTCTTGACAAAGTAGTCGACCATTTAGAAAAGAAAGATAAACTTTACTACTTGGAAGCTTCTGCCGGTGCTGACAAGCACTACAATTTACCGGTTCGTGCCATCACAGAGTATGCATGGCATAGTCTATTTGCGAAACAGCTCTTCTTACGTGATTGGTCTACGAACAGTGCGTTCGACCCGTTCACAGTCATTTATGCACCGAGTTATAAAGCAGATCCAGCGGTCGATGGTACGAACTCTGAGACGTTCATTCTCGTTTCATTCGCCAAGCGCACGATTCTAATCGGGGGAACAGAGTACGGTGGCGAAATTAAGAAATCCATTTTCTCTGTCATGAACTTCCTATTGCCGGAACAAAACGTTTTATCCATGCACTGTTCGGCAAACGTCAACGATGCAAACGAGACAGCCCTCTTCTTTGGTTTATCGGGAACCGGGAAGACGACACTCTCTGCCGACCCTGAGCGTCACTTGATTGGAGATGATGAGCACGGATGGTCACCAGACGGGGTCTTTAACATCGAAGGTGGTTGCTACGCGAAGACGATCAACTTGTCGCGTGAGAACGAACCTGAAATTTATGATGCAATCCGATTCGGTTCTCTAATTGAGAACGTCGTTTTGAACGATGACCGTACACCGGACTATAAAAATATCTCCTTTACGGAGAATACCCGTGCGGCATATCCGATTGAGTTCATCGATAACGCGATGCTCCCATCACGCGCCGGTCATCCGAATACAATCGTCTTCTTGACGGCAGACGCATACGGTGTCTTGCCTCCAATCAGCAAATTGACGAAGGAACAGGCAATGTACCACTTCTTGTCTGGGTATACCTCGAAACTCGCTGGCACGGAGCGCGGGGTCACAGAACCTCAAGCGACGTTCTCGACTTGTTTCGGTTCACCGTTCCTTCCGCTCGCTCCAGAGCGTTATGCGGACATGCTCGGTAAATTGATTGAAGAACATGATGTCGATGTCTATCTTGTCAACACGGGTTGGACAGGCGGTGCCTATGGTGAAGGATCACGTATGAAACTCGCTTACACGCGTGCGATGGTCAATGCCGCAGTCAACGGACAGCTTCGTGACGTCGAGACGACGAAACATGATATTTTCAATGTCGAGATGCCTGTAGCTATTGAAGGCGTACCAAGCGATGTGCTCAATCCACGCGATACGTGGAGCGACCCAGCTCGCTACGATGTCGAGGCCAAAGCTCTAGCCATGAAGTTCAAAGAAAACTTTAAGCGTTTCACGAAAGCAAACGAATCGGTCATCGCGGCCGGTCCGCTCGTCATCTAATACAAAAGCACCGACTCATCGAGTCGGTGCTTTTGTATTTCGGAGCATCCAATCCATTGCTTGTTCGGTCGTCTCCCATTTATCCCAAAACGGGAGTTGATGACCGAACGGGAGTATCCAAAATTCAGCCTGTTCCCCTAACTTCTCTGCGACAGCTGTCGCATGGCGTAAACGAACCTGCTCGTCATCCGTCCCATGAATGAGTAGCGTCGGGGCCACCCAATCCTTGTAGAGCGGTGAGCGTTCCGTATAGGCCGTTTCTGCCGATTCAGGATCCCCACCTGTCATGCGACGCAACATTTTCCGCATCGATCGTTGTTCTTCATACGTCCACTCAAGATTCGTCACACCGGCCCACGAGGTGACGGTCGTGACTGGTCGTTCAGAAGCGAGGGAAAGGGCCATCATCCCGCCACGTGAAAAACCGAGTGCATGAATCGGTCGTCCGCTCGTTTCGATACGATCGTAAAGGGAGAGCACATCTTCCAAGTCTGCACCACCGAAGTCCTCTTTCCCTGTGCCGCCGTGATTGCCCCGGTAGACCGGAGCCACCACGTGAAAACCGCGGGCCGCAAATTGCATGAGGCGTGGTAACCGAACGTCCCCGATTCGTGCCGTTCCTCCTCGTAAGTACATCAACACCTGTCCGTTCGACCGTTTCGGTTCAATCGAATAGGCAACGACCTCTTCCCCATCATTCGTCGTGTACCACCCACGCGTCACCCGGTAACCGGCGTATGGTGGCAACACATCGATTCGATCAAACCAACTGTTGCTCATGGAGTACCCTCATCGTCTCTGGTAAGACGCGATCTTTCATCATAAAACTATAACGCGGATTCCGTAATAGATTGTCCGGCAAGACATCGATCAGGACGGCCCCATCCGTCTCGTCGACCGCGGGATGATCTTCGAATCGTTCAATCTCCGCAAAATAGATATTTTTGATGACGGTGTCCCCGCGACCGAGCACACGATATTGCCCCATGTACCGTAACGTCTTAACGATGCCCCCGGTCTCTTCATATACTTCCCGGATAGCAGCGGCATCCTCATGTTCTCCCGGCTCGACTTTCCCACCTGGGAACTCAAGCCCGCGTTGTTTATGCTTCGTCAATACCCACTTGTCCTTGTAACGGGCGACGACCCAGACGTGGAGCGGTGTGTCTGAGAACGGATAATGGGTGAAGCTTAACTCGACTTGATTATGATAGTAATCCTTGAATGTCTTCATAGTCCATCCCTTTCTTTCCCCTGTCTACTCTCACTTTACCTTGTCTTCACCCAGTTTCAAACAAAAAAATCGGTCCGACTGGCGGACCGATTCGTTTTCTTATTGATTCAAGCGTTTTTCAAGTTCTGCTTTTTGTTCTTCATAGCCCGGTTTACCGAGTAATGCGAACATGTTCGCTTTGTATGCTTCGACGCCTGGCTGGTTGAACGGGTTCACCCCGAGGATGTATCCGCTCATCGCACATGCTTTTTCAAAGAAGTAGAACAAGTAGCCGAGGTGATACGGTGTCATCTCTGGCAATTCGACAACAAGGTTCGGTACGTTTCCGTCCGTATGCGCAAGAAGCGTCCCTTCTGTCGCCTTATCGTTCACGAATTGAATCGTTTCACCTGCAAGGAAGTTCAATCCATCCAAGTCTTGCGCATCTTCTGGGACGTTCATCGAGTGACGGACTTCTTTCACACGGATGACTGTCTCGAACAAGTCGCGACGACCTTCTTGGATATATTGCCCCATCGAGTGGAGGTCCGTCGAGAAGTCGACAGCCGCAGGGAAGATCCCTTTGTTGTCTTTTCCTTCAGATTCTCCGTAAAGCTGTTTCCACCACTCCGACACGTAGTGAAGGGCTGGCTCGTAGTTGACGAGCATCTCAATCGATTTACCTTTGGCGTAAAGGGCGTTACGTACGACTGCATACTGATACGCTTCGTTCTCAGCCAATTCTGGTGAGCTGTAGGCGTTTTGTGCATCACGTGCGCCTTCCATCAAAGCATCGATATCGATTCCTGCAGCAGCAATCGGAAGAAGTCCGACTGGTGTGAGGACAGAGAAGCGTCCACCGACATCATCTGGAATCACGAACGTTTCGTATCCTTCTGCGTCCGCGAGCGTCTTGAGGGCGCCACGGGCACGGTCTGTCGTCGCATAGATTCGTTCACGCGCTCCATCTTGACCATACTTGTCTTCCATGAACTGCTTGAGTACACGGAATGCAATCGCAGGTTCTGTCGTCGTTCCTGATTTCGAGATGACGTTGATTGAGACGTCTTTCCCTTCGAGCACCTGAAGCAATTCTCTCATATACGTGGAAGAGATATTATGGCCTGCATAGAATACTTGTGGGGCCTTGCGCTCTTCTTTTGACAATACGTTGAAGAACGAATGTTGAAGCATTTCGATTGCTGCACGGGCTCCGAGGTAAGATCCTCCGATTCCGACGACGACGAGAACATCTGAATTCTCGCGAATTCGTTCCGCCGCAGCTTTGATTCGTGCGAACTCATCTTGATCGTATTCGGTCGGAAGGTCGACCCACCCAAGAAAATCACTTCCGGCACCGCTCCGCTCGTGAATCACCGAGTGAAGGGTTTTTACCGTTTCTTGCATTTGGTCGACTTCATGCTTCCCTACGAATGAGAGCGCGTTTGAATAATCGAAACGTACAGTTGACATGTCATTTCCTCCTTTAAATCGCTCCTGAAAGAGCCATACATGACCCATCATAAACGGAAACGTCGGATTCGTTCAATCATTATTGCAAAATAGGCAAGAATTTGCCTTATTTACTTAATTCAAGAATGTGAGCGACATCTTCCCGTTCGAGCGTACGGAAACGACCGAATGCGCCACGTTTCATCGCAGAATCGAGAATCGCATCGAATGTCGACTCATCGATCTCATAGTCACGGAGTGAGTTTGGTGCGCCAAGTTGGTCGAAGAATGCACGTACAGCTTGGATCGTACGTTTTCCTGTCTCCAAATCGTTCTCGCCAGGCTCGACATCAAATACTTCCGTACCAAGTCGTGCGAAGCGAGCGGCGTTGTCTTCATCTAAGACATGCTCCATCCAACGCGGGAAAAGGATTGCGAGACCACCAGCGTGCGGAATATCATGGACAGCCGATACGGCGTGTTCGATGTTGTGCGATGCCCAGTCTCCCGCTGCACCCATTTGAAGGACGCCGTTCAATGCCATCGTACCCGAGAACAAGATGATGGCACGAAGATCGACGTTTTCCAAATCGTTGACGAGTTTTGGTGCCGATTCGACGACCGCTTTCAACACACCTTCTGTCATGCGTTCTTGTACCGGCGCATGGTTCGGGTGGAAGTATTGCTCGAAACAGTGGCTCATCATGTCGACGATTCCGTAGATGGTCTGGTCTTTTGGAACCGAGACCGTATAGCGTGGATCAAGGATCGAGAATGTCGGGAAGACGAGCGGGTGACCCCAGCCGAACTTCTCTTGTGTTTCCCAGTTCGTGATGACCGAGCCTGAGTTCATTTCTGATCCTGTCGCTGCGAGTGTAAGGACCGTACCAAATGGCACCGCCTCTGTCGGGATATGTTCACGTAGCACGATGTCCCACGCATCCCCCTCATAAGGAATCGCTGCTGAAATCAGTTTCGTGCAGTCAATTACTGAGCCGCCACCGACAGCAAGCAACGCATCGACATTTTCTTCACGTGCAAATTTTACCGCGCGACGTACCGTCTCGATTCGTGGGTTCGGCTCAACCCCTGAGAAGTCTACGTATGAGATACCGGCTTTTTCAAGCTCAGCCACGACTTCATCGTACGTCCCGTTCTTTTTGATGCTTCCGCCACCATAGACGAGCATCACTTTCTTCGCGTCGAGCGCTTCCAGTTCACCTGCTAATTTTTCGATCTGATGTGTCCCAAAAATTAGTTTTGTCGGGTTTTTGTATTCAAAGTTGTGCATGATTCATCCTCCTCGTAGAAATATGTAACACCTACACTATATACCCTGTTTTCACGGAATGAAAAGTATCGTGCTTATGCGTAGATGCGGTCGATGATGCGATGGAGAATGACCGCTTCCTCTGCTTGTCGATAGTTCGGCGCCTCTCGACAGGCCTCAAGGAAGACTTGGATTTGCCGTTCGTACGGATCGTGTTCCGTCATATAAGCAGGACGTTCGTCAAAGAGCGCCCCATATTTCTCCGTGTGAAGCGTGAGCGGAAACAGACTGGCTCCAGCGTTCGTACCGCGACATTCCACACGCATCGTGTCCTTTATTTCAATGTTGGCCATATAACTGACATCGAGTAACAAAGATGCGCCGGTCTCGAACATGATCATCGCCCTCGCTGTATCTTCGACCGAAAAGGATTCATAGTCCCATTCACCCATCAAGCCGACACCTGGTCGATTCCCTAAATATTGACCGACATGACCGACAATCTCTTTTGGCTCCGGATAATCCATCAAGTGTAGCGCGAGATCTAACATATGGACACCGATATCGAGTAGCGCTCCTCCGCCTTGCAGTTCTTTGTTCGTGAACACGCCCCATCCCGGAATGCCACGTCGACGAAGGGCAAGTGCCGTTGCCGCATAGATGTCTCCGAGTTCACCCGCATTAATCATTCGCTTCAACAGAATCGTATCCGCACGATGTCGGTAATGGAATCCGTAATGCAATGTTTTTCCGGCTCTTTTGGCCGCTTCTAACATTTCAATCGCTTCATCTTCTGATATGCCCGGCGGTTTTTCGCAGAGAACGTGACACCCTGCTTCTAGCGCAAGAAGCACTTGCTCTTTATGTAAGGCGTTCGGTGTACAGATACTGACGGCATCGAGCTGTTCGCGCGAAAGCATCTCCTCGACCGTGTCATAGACGTTCGGGATATTAAACTGCCTGGCGACACGTTCTCCGTTCGCCCGTGTCCGGTTCATGACCGCTACCACATCCATCCCTGCTTTGACATAATTCGGGATGTGGGCACTCGTCGCAATCCCTCCCGCTCCGATGATGCCAATCTTCATCTCATCTCCTCCTATTCGGGTTACAGTTTCGTCATACGTCGCATCGATTCCTGTAAAACAAAAAAAGGCGACCCGTTTGGAACGGGTCACCTTGAAACACTTACTTCTTGAAGTTTGTGTTTTTGATCCAGTCTTCAAGTTTGTCTTTAAGGACTGTGAATCCTGGAGCTTCTTCTTGCTTGAAGTTTGAAGATGCTTCGTTGCGGCGTGGCGCACGACGAGCTGGCTTCGCAGACTTCTCGCGTTTTGGAGCTTCTTGCGTCGCTTTCATTGAAAGCTTGATTTTTTTAGAAGCTTCATCCACTTCAAGGATTTTCACTTCAACTTCTTGACCAACTTGAACGTAATCGTTTACGTCTTTTACGTAGTCGTGTGAGATTTCTGAAATGTGAACAAGACCTTGAGTCTCGTCATCGAGCGCTACGAAAGCACCGAAAGGTTGAATTCCTGTTACTTTACCTGTTAATACTTGATCTTTTTCGTATTTTGCCATTACAAACAACTCCTATGCTAAATTCATCAACTTACTATAACATACTTTTTTCGATAAAGTGTACAATTTAGCAAAAAAGATTATTTTTGACGTGTTGGTATGTTTTAAAGTCGAAGCGCGGGGTAAATACAAATCAAGCAAGACTTCAAGTATTCCCCCCTGATTCCGCTAGGCGACTCGCCTAGCCCTTTTTTTGCCTAAAATGTCGTAAACGGCTTTTGATGGCGAATCGGATAGGCTGTCTCCCCTACCATTTCATTCAGAATCAAGGCGTTTCGATAGACCGCCATCCCTAGATTCGTCGCAGCCGGTCCATGCGAATGTTCTATATTCGTATGCGTGAACATTTTTCCGGCTAGCGGTTCACTTATGACCACCTCATACGTTTCTCGAACCATCCATTCTCCCTCGGCTTCCCATACAATCGGGAGTTTCTCGATCCACGACGGAACGACCGGACGATACCCTGTCGCGACGACGACGAGGTCATACGCCTTCTCGATGATTTCTCCCGTATATCGTTGCGTCCCTTTTAACCGATGCGTCAACCAATCATAGGAGATCGATTCGACTTCGACCTGTGTCATCATTTCCGCTCGTTTGGGCTCACCTTCTGACGTCCGGTGATAGAGTGCCTCGTAAATGGATGTCATCGTCTCTGGATTGACACCATGACGGAAACGTTCGAATGAACCAAGCAACTCTTGCCGAGCATCATACGGTAGCTTATGAAAATAATCGACATAATCCACACTAAAAATTTCGTCCCCGAGCTTGCCTGCTTCGAGTGATTCAAAGTGTTCCGAGCGTGTGATCCAATCAATCCGTTGCTCGTCCGTCGCGTCACGCAATAAATCTAGGAAGACTTCTGCCGCACTTTGTCCGCTCCCGACGACCGCGACACGATATCGGTCTTTGAGGACGTCCCGGTACGTCAAATAATCGCTTGTATGAATCACTTGTTCAAACCCGTCCGGTACGAACGGTGCCGCCCCAGTTCCTAAAACGAGATGCTTTGTATGAACTTGTGTCGATTGACCATCTGATTCGACTGTCAAAATGAACCCATCCTCTTTCGCCTCGACGTCAGATACATAATGACCGAAACGAATCGTTGACAGTTGGTTAACAACCCACCGCAAATAACGATTGTATTCCGTTCGAGGAATCTTATCCTGTTCTTGCGTGATAAATGTTTGGAGACGTCCCACATCACGTAAATAGTTCAAAAAACTAAGCGCACTGGTCGGGTCCGCTGGCGTGACGAGATCTTGCAAATAGTGTGTCTGCATCGTCATCCCTTCAATCAACATGCCCTCATGCCATATCATCTCCGCACGTTGCTCAAAGCAAATCCCATGCAGTTCAGTCTTCTCCGCAAGAGCCATGAGACCAAGATTATACGGACCACACCCGACTGCAACAAAATCAAATTGTTTCATGTTTTTCACCTCGCCCGTCTTTTCCCTTTCGTTATTTCGCTAAAACGCCAAAGAACTCTCACGAATGAGAGTCCTTTATTGCTGTCACTTCAAATTGTTGCATGAATCGTTGAATCCGCCGAATGGCTTCCTGTAATTGTTCGAGCGATGTCGCGTAGCTCGCCCGGACGAACCCTTCCCCGCTTTCTCCGAAGGCGTTCCCGGGAACGACAGCGACTCGTTCTTCGATGAGAAGTCGTTCTGCGAATTCTTCGCTCGTTAATCCTGTATGACGAATCGAAGGGAAGGCATAGAATGCGCCACCCGGAACATGGGTTGGGAGTCCCGCCTCATTCAACGCTTGAATGAAGTAGTTGCGACGTTGGCTATAACTTTTCACCATGCCTGGCACATGTTGCTGACGAGTCCGAAGTGCCTCGAGTCCACCGAACTGAACGAGCGTCGGCGCACACATCATGCCGTATTGATGGACCTTCAACATCTCTCGCGTCACGACTTCGGGTGCGCACGTGAAGCCAAGGCGCCATCCTGTCATCGCGAACGCTTTTGAGAACCCGTTGACGACAATCGTCCGATCTCGCATATCGTGGAGTGTCGCAAAGCTGACGAACGGTTCGTCATAACAAAGTTCCGCATAAATCTCATCACTGACGACCCAAAGGTCATACTTTGTCGCGAGCTCTGCGATTTGCGCGAGTTCGTCGCCATTCATCGTGGCGCCCGTCGGATTGGACGGGAAGCAGAGCAAGATGGCTTTCGTCCGCTCTGTAATGGCTTTTTCGACGTCTTCCCGATCGAGTCGGAATCCTTTTTCCGGACGACATGCGACCGGCACGACAGTTCCACCTGCCAACTCGATAAGTGGACCGTATGAAACGAATGCCGGTTCGACCACGATGACCTCATCCCCTGGATTGAGAAGGGCGCGGAATGCGATATCGAGCGCTTGCGATGCCCCTGTCGTGACGATCAGTTCAGATGTCGGATCGTACTCGACTAAAAAGCGTTCTTTCATATAAGTAGCAATTTCTTCTCGTAACTCAATCAGACCGGCGTTAGCACTATACGCCGTGTACCCTTCTTCAAGCGCGGCATAGCTAGCTTCTCGCACGTTCCACGGTGTGATGAAATCCGGTTCTCCCACCCCGAGAGAGACCACATTTTCCATCGTCTGTGCCAAATCGAAGAAACGGCGGATGCCCGATGGCTTCATCGAGACGACTTGATTCGACAAAGACTTCATGGTGTGATGTTCAACCGCTTGTCTTCAGTTTGTGGGGTGAACAAGATTCCATCATGCTTGTACGTCTTTAATTTGAAGTGTGTCGTCGTCGACAAGACCGAGTCAAGTGGCGACAATTTGTCCGACACGAATGACGCGACGTCTTGTAATGAATTTGCCCGAATGACGACTTGAAGGTCATAGGCGCCAGACATCAAATAGAGAGCCGTCACTTCAGGGAAGCGATAAATACGCTCGGCCACATCATCAAACCCACGTCCACGTTTTGGCGTGACTTTGACGTCAATAAACGCGGTAACGTCATGTCGGTTGATTTTTTGCCAGTTCACCATCGCCCGGAAGCCGAGCAGAATACCGTCTTTTTTGAACTTCTCAAGCATCGACTCAATCGTCTCTTCATCGAGTGCCAATAAGTCTGCCAACATCTTCGTATCCAGGTATCCCTTTTCTTCTAACAACTCTAATAATTCAAGTTCTTTTGATGAATACATACTTATTCTCCTTCCGTTCGACCAGGTAGCTCGCCTGTGAACGTTCTCTCTGTCTGTCTTATATAGGAACGTCGTTCTTCCTGAACGATATGAAAATTCTTCATCTCCATGTCTGTCAAACCATGCTTTTGACAAAAATGATCAAAATAACGACGTCTCGTTTCATCCTGCTTCGCCGACAGGTTGTCGGTACCATTAAATGCATAAAGTACCGTCGCACGCGCCGGGTGTGACACGGTGAACGATTCCATCACCCTCAACAAGAAATCCCAATCCCAGTAATTGTAGACCTCTTCGTCAAATAGACCAATCGTGTCATGAATCGATTTGCGATACATCGTACCCGACGGGATAAACGTCGAGTCTTGACGCATTCGTTCACGATCAAACGCGTAAGCGAACGGTTCCCAGTCCGTCACGACACGACGACCTTCTCTCCATTCGAAGCGGAACAGTTCGGCGTCCGAATAAACGAGGTCTGCTTGTTGAAGGTCCCGTACACCCGCTTCCAGGTGCGTCGGCATAAGCAAATCGTCATCGTCTAGCAATAGGATGATGTCGCCTCTCGCTTCGAGAACGCCACGATTACGCGCCTTGACATGATGATTCTCTCCAACCTCAATCACACGAGCATTTAAACGATTCAAAAAAGGCGCCAAAAGATGTTGTTTTGGCGGCCCCTCATTATTCATGACCAAGACTTCGAACGCTTGAAACGTTTGGACCGTTAAGCTTTCAAGCAGTTCCGTCAGTTCCGTTTCGCGTTTATACGCTGGAATGACAATTGAAACAATCGGTTTCATCCGCGATATGCCGTTTCGACCTGTGGAAGAATGGCTTCCCAACTCACACCATTTTCTTTTGATACGGTCACGAAGTCTCCGTATGCGAAGACGCTCTCGACGCCTTCAATCTCAACTAGTTTCGCGAGGAGTGGTTGATCTGTCGCTTCTCCTGCTTTCACACTTTGGCTTTTTGCGCCGAATACGTTTTCTGGAAGTGTGACTTTCATCGCGTTCGGGTTCGGTGTTGGATCGATTCGTAACATAGTTGGTTCCTCCTTATAGTTGGCAAGATGACGATGCGAGAAGTCGCTGCGCCATCTCGAAAATCTCTGTTTCTGGTGGACACGCATCGAACGCCTCAAGAAGCGTGCGGCGAATCATCTCGGTCAATTGTTCTGAGGATTCGACATAGGTCAATGCCATCATCACCTCATCGAACTCTGGTCCGTATGAACCTGCCCCATAACCGAGTGGGTCCCATGTTAATAGTAAGTCTTCTGTACGCACTTGTTAAACCCTTCTTTTCGCTAAAATTCCATGCCCTACTTCACCAATCTACCTTACTTTTTAATCGGATACCAGCCTTGACAAATCGATTCGCTTTTCACGATTCTTCGAAACACTATATCTAGTATCGATCGATTCATGCAGGTATTTGGACGTGCGTCGTCAAATACAATACATTCGCACTTACATAGAGGTTCAAACACCCATCATTTGATGATGAAATCGAATTCATTTCTTTGTGAAGAATCACGCAATTGGAATCCATAATTTTTTTTCATCTCAGTTCTCTGTCTCAAATTGGGTCATGAAGCCCTTTTTGAGCAAAAGCAAAAAGGCGATGGGCACATTCCAGAATGTCAAGGATTGAAAAACTAAATATAGGTGTTTTATGATTAAAAAGATAAAAATGTGTCAATATATAGTTAACAGCTATTTTGATCGTTGACACATTATTGTGACAGGTTAGAAAGTTCTTATTATACTTTCATAACATCTACATCTATTAAAGGAGTGATCGATTTTGACATCCCCAATCCATCACGAGACGATGCTACCAGCAGCTCCAACGCTTGCTGATGTCTCTTCTCTTATTCAATCTATCCAAACACGTTATCCTCACTTAAGTGTTGAGCGCTATGAAGAGCGGGCGATTCGGGCGCTCGAAACGAAGACGCTAACACAAGATGTAGTGTATGACTTATTGACGATGCATGCCCTTGATATGTTAAAAGCCGAAGAACCCGACTGGACGTTCGTGGCTACGGAGATGTATTTGAATCGTCTCTACCTCGAGGCAGCACGTAACCGCGGCTATGAGGCATCGATGCGTTACGGTAACTTCTATCAACTTGTCGAGACGTTGACATCAAAACGCATCTTCACGTCAGCGCTCCTCGATACGTATTCAAAAGAAGATATGGACCATCTCGAAACATTGCTCGACCCATCCCGTGACCGTCTCTTCACATATATCGGACTCCGCACGTTGTCGGACCGCTATCTCGGGCGCGATCATGTGAAGAACCTATATGAGCTTCCACAGGAACGCTTCATGGTCATCGCCATGACGCTCATGCAAAAAGAGAAAGAAGAAACTCGTTTAAAACTCGTCGAAGAAGCCTATTGGGCCTTATCAAATCTCTACATGACGGTCGCGACACCAACGTTGTCGAACGCTGGAAAATCATATGGACAGCTCAGCTCTTGTTTTATTGATACAGTCGATGATTCGCTTCGTGGCATTTATGATTCCAATACAGATGTAGCGACACTCTCGAAAGGTGGCGGCGGAATCGGTGTCTACCTCGGGAAGATTCGTTCACGTGGAAGTGACATCAAAGGATTCAAAGGCGTCTCAAGTGGTGCCCTTCCTTGGATGAAGCAATTGAACAACACGGCCGTCTCGGTCGACCAACTCGGTATGCGCCAAGGCTCGATTGCTGTCTATTTAGACATTTGGCATAAGGACATCTTCGAGTTCCTCGATGCGAAATTGAACAATGGGGATGAGCGCCTCCGGACACATGACTTGTTCACCGGTGTCTGCTTACCGGACCTCTTCATGCGCACGGTCGAGGAACGCGGCGACTGGCACTTGTTCGACCCACACGAAATTCGCACGGTCATGGGGTATAGCCTCGAAGACTATTTCGATGAGACGGAGAACGGCGGCAGCTTCACTGAAAAATATATGGAGTGTGTCAATACACCTGAGCTATCACGCGTGACGGTTCCTGCCATCGACCTCGTGAAGCGTTACATGCGCTCACAACTTGAAACAGGTACACCATACATGTTCTTCCGTGACGCCGTGAACCGGGCGAACCCAAATAAACATGCAGGGATGATTTACAGTTCAAATCTCTGTTCAGAAATCGCGCAAAACATGTCGGCCACGACGATCGAAGAAGAGTACACGCAAGATGGGAAAATTGTCATCACGAAAACGCCAGGCGATTTCGTTGTTTGTAACTTGAGCTCAATCGCACTCGCTCGTGCAGTGAAAGCCGATGTTCTCGAACGACTCATCCCAATTCAAATGCGTATGCTCGACAACGTCATCGACTTGAACACCATTGAAGTGCCACAAGCGATGATCACGAACCAGAAATATCGTGCGGTCGGTCTCGGAACATTCGGTTGGCACCATTTGCTCGCACTCGAAGGAATCCGCTGGGAATCGGTCGATGCCGTCCAATACGCAGAAAAGCTTTATGAGAAGATTGCTTACCTCACGATTCAAGCTTCAATGGAACTCGCCAAGGAAAAAGGCGCGTTCGGTGTCTTCGAAGGTTCAGAATGGCATACAGGCGAATACTTCAAGCGCCGGAACTATCGTTCACATGATGACCTCGATTGGGACGGTCTCGCTGAAGCGGTGCATCAAAACGGTGTCCGTAACGCCTATATGATGGCTGTCGCACCAAACTCATCAACGGCGATTATCGCTGGTAGCACTGCCTCGATCGATCCAGTCTACAAAAAAGTCTACTCAGAAGAGAAGAAAAACTATAAGATTCCAGTCACGGTGCCGGACTTGACACCGGACACGAACTGGTTCTATAAATCAGCATTTGAAATCGATCAATTATGGAGCATCCGTCAAAACGCGGCTCGCCAGCGCCACATCGACCAAGCCATCAGCTTCAACTTATATGTGAAGAACGATGTGAAAGCAACAGAGCTTCTCGCGATGCATTTAGAAGCTTGGTCTCTCGGTATGAAATCGATTTATTACACACGTTCAACGACCGTTGAAGTGGATGAATGCGAATCTTGTGCCTCATAATTAGTCCGTTTTTATGAAAGGTGGTTAACGACATGAACATTGCAATCATTTGTCATTCGATGAGCGGAAACACGGAAGAAGTGGCAACGCTCATCGAGTCGACCCACCATCATCGTGGCGACCACGTCGTTCGCTACGATGCCGATCGGGTCGGCTACCGGGAAGCAAAGTCTCTCGCGTCGTGTGACCTCGTCTACTTCGGATCATACACGTGGGCGGATGGCATCTTGCCGGATGAAATGAAGGACACGTTCCGTCTCGTGCTAAAAGAATTGAATGTACCAATTCGTCAGGCAGCCGTGTTCGGAACGGGTGACAAAATGTTTGTTCATTTCTGTCGCGCGGTCGATGAGATGGCGTATCACCTTTCAAAATACGGAATCCCGCTCGCCGGGGAACTGCTTAAAATCGAGCAGTCCCCACGTAACCAGCCGTTCAACGTCCAGCATTGGGCAGAGCGGATGGCTCAACATGTAGAAGAAGGAGTTATGCATCATGTCGATTCAAAAAATCAAATTATTGTCGCCCAAACATCCTAACCGGGCAACCGCCATCATTGGTGGCGAAACCAGTTCAATCGTAAACTGGAACGATATCGCGTATCCTCAGTTCTATACGATTTACAAGCAGTTGCTTTCAAACTTTTGGATCCCAGATGAGATTTCGATGTCTAAGGACATGCAACAATGGCCGCAATTGACTGAACGTGAACAGGATGCATTTAAACGGATCATCGGACTGCTCTCGATTCTCGACTCTGTCCAGACACGATACATCCTCGAGTCCTCTATGTTCTCATCTGACTCGTCTGTTCATGCCGTACTTGCCGTCATCGCGCAACAAGAGGTCGTGCACAATCAATCATACAGCTACGTCCTATCGAGCCTCGTGCCACTCGCTGAACAAAATCGCATCTTTGATATCGCCAAAGACGACGAGATGGTCATGAAACGTAACCAATTCATTTTGGACTTATATGAAGCGTTCCGCGAAACACCGAACGCCGAAAACTTTGCGAAATCACTCGTTGCCTCGGTTATTTTGGAGGGGATTAACTTCTATTCAGGCTTCGCCTACTTCTATAACCTTGCCCGTCACCAAAAGATGGTCGGGACGTCAACGATGATCAGTTATATCCAACGTGATGAGATGCAGCATTCTTACTTCATCAGTCAACTCTTACGTGCCGTACTGACAGAAAATCCTAAGATCGATGAAAACGGACAGTTCAGTCAGTTCGTATACGACACGATGGCAGAAGCGGTCGACCTCGAGATTGAGTGGTGTGAATACGTACTTCGCGACCTCGATGGACTCGACGTCAGTGAAATGCGTGACTACGTCAAATACTTGGCAAATAAACGTTTACGTGTCATCGGTCTGAACGACTTGTATGAAGGATTTGACGAAGATGTCATGCCTTGGATCCGTGCATACTCAGATGACTCGCTCAATGCAACAAAATCTGATTTCTTCGAACAGAAGTCACGCTCTTATGCGAAAGTGACAGACGCGAACGGATTTGATGATTTATAAAATAGTACCGAACCGATTCAATCGGTTCGGTTTTTTAATGCATCAAAAAACCCAGACATCAGAGTCTGGGTCGATTTGATCAATAATAGGTTTGTACGTACTTGGCAATTCCTTCAGCCACACCTTCCGCCATCTGCTGACGAGACGTGTTACTTCGAAGATAAGTCAAGTCTGTCGGTGATGAGATAAACCCTAATTCGACGAGTGCGGATGGCATCGTATTATATGTGATGACATAATAATTCGCCGTTTTCACTCCTCGATTCGACATTCCACTCATCTTACCAGTTAGGTTACTTTGGATATTCGAAGCAAGCACACGACTACGGGCACTATGTGCAGACTGCGAAGAGTAATAAGTTTCTAAACCTTTAGCAGCTGAAGAACCTGCCGCATTGACGTGGACGCTAACAAATAAATCGCCCCGTAGCGATTTAGCAGCAGCTACTCGCTCATCAAGCGTCAAATATACATCTGTCGAACGTGTGAGTCGCACCGTATAGTTATATTTTGAACGAAGATACGCTTCGACACGTTTTGTCACATCAAGAACGATTGTTTTCTCATACAAGGAACCGTTTGTCGCTCCAGGATCTTTCCCACCATGCCCAGGATCAAGAACGATGACCGTTCCAGTCGAAGTGCTTGGTTTCGATGTCATGACGAATGCAGAAGAAATATAGGCATCTTGTCCATTGAACTTAATTTTATGGAAGCCATTTACAGTACCATAATGTAATACAGAAGATGCGTGTTTCAGTTGACCGACTACGTTCGAATCAAGACTCGCTTTCGAACGAACGTTTAATACATCTCCAGGCGTGTTGATGTATACCGTACCTTTTGGTGCAACTTCCGGTTCTGCCGGCGCTTTTCCTTTCGTCAACCACGAACTCGCTGTGTAGTAGACTTTCGAACCGATCTGAACAGTCGACCAACTCGAATTGTACGCTTTGTACGAAACAGCCGTGTATTTTGGAAGAACCATGAGGACTTCCGAACTCTGATGCGTTTTACCAAATAAATTGACGGTACGGTTCGCGTAACCTTGTGTCAATCCATCGTTCGGCTCCGTTGTCGTCGGAGGCTCTGTCGGCGTTTTTGACGTAGAGATCCAAGCCGTCGGTGTGTAATACGTTTCACTTCCGAGATAGACAATGGACCAGCTCGAGTTGTATTTGCTTGAGACGACTGCTGTATTCACAGGGAGTACTTTCTTCACCGCTGAACGCTGATTCCGCTCCGCGAAGAGTTTCAACTCCCGGTTTGCATACCCGTCTTTTTTCTCTACACCGGTATCAACCGAACCCGTTGTGATTCCAATAGTCGGTGTAAAGTATGTCTCGTTCCCGATGTAGACAATCGACCAACTCGAGTTATATTTACTTGAGAGGATCGCCGTGTTTTTCGGAAGAACTTTCTGTACTTTCGAACGTTGGTTTCGTTCCGCGAACAACTTCAAATCACGATTTGCGTAGCCGTTCACTTTTTCTACAGTCGACTCCGTAACTTTTGGTGCGATATAGGCTTTTGCGGCATAGTACGTCTTCCCGTTCAAGTAGACTTTCGCCCAAGAAGAATTATGAACGGCATACTTCACTTCCGTTCCTTTCTTCAACGTGGTCACAATCGTCGCCGATCGATGGGACGTGACGCGGACATTTAAGTTCGCCGTCGTCACACCAGTAGACGTTGCCGATTGTGTCGTCAACGAACTTGAAGTGGATGAAAGTTTACGAATGTACTGGGCCGAAGCATAATATGTACGATTGTTTACATACACTTTATGCCAGGACTGATTATACGTTCCATATTCTACTTTCGTGCCTCGTGGTAAAGTTTTCACTACCGTTCCACTTAGACTAGGTTTTTTACGAATGTTCAAATTGACAGTCGTTTCTCCATCGTAAGTAGCAGCTTCAGCAGACGGAAGTTGCATTCCAAACAAGAGGACCGTTAAGATGAGGGCAACTTTCAATAGTTTCATTTTCATCCAAAATATTCCTTTCTCAATGCGGCATTTCCTACTAACAACAATTACATATTAGCATAATGCTTTTTTAAAAAAAGTAAATATTTGAAAAAAAGATGAATGTTTTTGATAAAAAGGTAAATGTTTTTATTTGTCTGGTCGGATGACTAAAAAGGTTTCCGGACCATACTGTTCAAACGTCGTGATAAACCCTTCCTGAACAGGTAGCGTTGCAGGCAAAATCAACCCGTCCCGTTTCTGTTGAATCACAAAACCATCCAACCCTTCAATCCCTGCAATTCGATAGAACCTCTCAATATGTTGTTCTCGCTCTATATATCGGTCGAATCGTTCGAAAGATTTAACTGGGATTCCACCCCAATAGCGACCTGATTGATGCGTTTGATACGCACGAACCGAAGACTCCGTAATCGGGTCCGGTGTATGGTCAAACCGTCCAAAATCACGCGCTGACTTTTCTTCAATCAGTGCAAATAATGAATCGAACAGATTGAGATGATGGATTGCGCCTAGCGACAGGACGGCACGTTGCAATTGCTCGATATGATGCTGTAACGACTGTCCTTGACGATTCCGTTTTAACTTCTTGTCGCCTTCATAAGCATTCAAAATCCGCGCCACTTCCCCTGCTTCTTCAACGATTTGAAAGTATAGCCTCTCTTTCGTTTCGCCTACCTCTGCCTCTGGTTGTTGTAATGCAATCGCATACTGGTTTGCGAGACATGTGGAGATCACTAAGACATCAAGCAACTCTTCTTTTAACTCATCTTGCGCATCTTTTCTTAACGCGCCTCCTACTTCTCCTACTTCTTCTAACAATCTCGCTAGTCCGGATAAAGGTCTCCAGTAGCCTCCTAAATGAAGAATCATCGTATCAATTTTTTGTTGAACTTCTCTCATGTTCATTCACCTGTCTTTCTGCTTTATTTACCGCCTACATGATATACTATGCTCAACCTAGATGTCCGGAAAGGATGGGTTTTACATGTCAACGGCAAGACTTTGGCAATTGCTCCGCTTTGTACTCGTTGTGATTGGATTATGTTTGGTTACCTGGTTACTGAACATACTATTCGAATATACGTATCCGTTCGTGTTTGCCCTTCTTTTATCCTTGATCACCGTGCCGCTCGTCAACTTTTTCGAGCGAAAAACGAATATGCCACGCTCCCTCGGTACAATCATTTCTTTAGTCGTTGTGCTCAGTATCGTATTAGGTATCATCACGATTGTCATCATTCAATTAATCCATTATGCGACAGTCGCAGCTGAACGATTGCCTGATCAAATTGAGACGTTCACAGCATTTATCCAACGTGTATTCAATGAAAAAATCGCTCCTCTCATCAATGACGCATACGAGAGCTATCAACAATTGAACCCTGGGCAAACAACGTCATTAGATGGGGGTATTACCGAACTGGGGGCACAGCTTGCTGCTGCAATCGGTGTTCTGTCCCGAGGTGTAGCGAGTATTCTCCAAAGTATGTTAGGCGCACTCCCGCTCGTCCTTTTACTAGTCGTTGTCATCGTTCTCGCCTGGTTCTTCATCACGAAAGATTGGCCCGCATACGTCCAATCCTTAAATCGCTTGAATAAACGGAAAGGCTTCAAGGAATTTGAGGACGTGATGATCAACTTAAAGTCCGCTTTATTCGGATATGTCCGGGCACAGTTTACGCTCATCTCCATCACATTCGGAATCGTACTCGTCGGTATGTTCATTCTCCGTGTCGAAAATCCGCTGTCGATTGCTTTGCTGGCCGGTTTCTTTGATTTATTGCCTTATTTAGGGGTGGGGACGTTACTCATCCCATGGGCCGCCTATGCCGCAGTATCTGGCGATTGGTTTGTCGCAATCGGTTTGATTGTGCTGTATGTCATTGTCATCGTCCAACGGAACCTTGCCGAACCAAAAATCGTCGGGTCGCATATCGGATTGAACCCGTTAGCCGCGCTCATCTCGATCTTTGTGGGACTGAAGCTATTTGGAGTGTTCGGTTTCATCGTAGGTCCTGTACTCGCCGTACTACTGAAGGCTTTATACAATGCAAAGGTCTTTCATTATATGTGGCGCTTCATTGTCGGACCGACAGCCACGACAGCAAAAGAGCGATGAAATCAACATTTCATCGCTCTTTTTTCATTTGAGGTACGGCTACATGCGGTTCTGTCGTTTCCTTTGGATGGATTGAAAGTCCACTCGTCCCGGCCTCATACGCTGCGACGGCTAAAATACAGGCATCGATGATGTCGTCCACTTGCACGTTGGACATCTTCCATTTCCAAGGGGAACTCTTTGAGTACTTTCGAAGTAACGCGATGCGCTCATCCTGACCCTCAGTCGTTTTTTTTCGATGTTTCGCTTCTTGACCCATCATGACGGAAAAACAAACTTCCGGATGTGATTCGTAAACGTCGGATGCTTTCACCTGCTGAAACTCACGGATACGAGGAACGAGATTCCACGCTTGTTTACTGATCCCTTTGCCAACCAACGCCTGACTTCTTTCGTTCGCTTCCTCATATGTCGCTTCATGCAACACCTCTTGAATCGGTGGAGTGAAGACGGACGACTTTCGTTGACTGAGTTGACTTCGCATCCACGCATCACACACTCGACTCGGATGGTCGACTGTCCCTAAATCTTTCGGCATATCCACAAAATGCATGGCATCCTCAATCAGCAATTCCTCTAATGACTCCGAAATCGTCAAGCAGAGAGAGATACTATCATAAGTGATTCGTACCCAGCCTCCACGTGCGCCATCAATTCCTACTCCTACCATGTCGTACCTCCTGTAACATCATCAACACGCCAAATACGGCGAGAAACACTGTACTCCCTAACCAAATCCGGTTCGGCCAAACCGTGTAGCAAAAGCCACACAGAATCGCCAAACCGATTAATATACCTGCTCTTATCGCTCCCACGATTCAATCATCCGTGCGAGTGTCCGAACCATGACACCAGTCGGCCCCTTCGGACCGAGGTCATTCGCTGCCGCACGTTCGCTCGTTCCTGCGATATCGAGGTGAAGCCAAGGTGTATCGCCGACAAATTCGCCGACGAACGCGCCGCCGAAAATCATATGCCCGAAACGACCTGGTGAGTTGTTCAAGTCGGCAACTTCCGATTTTCTCACTTTGTCGATAAAGACATCAAAGTATGGCATCTGCCACACAAGCTCATTCGTTTCGCGACTCGCCGTTTCAAGCGAACGATAGAGCGTATCATCGTTCGTCAGACATCCTGTCACGTCTGTACCGAGTGCGACGAGAACGCCACCTGTGAGCGTAGCTACATCGATGATGGCTGTTGGCTCATACGTTTTCGCAAATGTGACCGCATCCGCTAGGACGAGGCGTCCTTCCGCGTCCGTATTTAACACTTCAATCGTTTTTCCGTTCATGGCTGTGATGACATCATCCGGTTTGAACGCATCCCCAGAAATCATGTTGTCCGTCGCTCCAATGACTCCGATCACGTTCCGTTTTGGTCGCGTCAGTCCGAGCGTTTCAAACAATCCGAGGACGGTAGCAGCACCACCCATATCCCCTTTCATTCCGACGATACCATCTTTCGGTTTGATTGAATAACCGCCCGTGTCGAACGTGACACCCTTTCCGACAACGGCAATCGGAGCTTCTTCCTCTGCTCCACGATACTCGAGTACGATCAATTTGGGTGGAATCGTCGAGCCTTGGTTGACGGCGAGCAATGCGCCCATACCGAGTCCTTCCATCTCCTCTTTTTCAAGGATGCGGTATTTGAAATCATGACGTTTTGCTAACTCGACTGCATAATCCGCAAGCGTCTCCGCTGTCAAAATATTGGCCGGCATCATCGTCAACGTACGGGCGACATTGACCCCTTTCCCGTAGGCGACCCCCGCATCGATATCCGTCTGGTCCACGTCACCGAGCAATGTGATCGTTGGTTCTTCGACCGCCTCTCTTGGAGCAGACTTATATGTAGGATGTTCATACGTCGCCATTTCATACGCCTCTGTAAACATGCGTGCCGCACCATCCGTAAACGTATGAAGCGCCACAGCAACGTCCTTCAATCCACGGGCTTTCATTTGTTTCGCGACTTTCCCGAACCAGTTCCGGACGTTCTCGGTCGTGATGTCATTCCGTTGTCCGAGGCCGACAAATAAGATACGAGTCGTCTCACCTGCGAATGTCGGGAGCACCGTCACTTCTCCTGTTTTCGTGGAGATGTCTCCTGATTGAATAAGCGTTTTGACGCGTCCATTAAACAACGCGTCGAGTCCTTCATCGATCGCATCAGCCGCTCCGATCCCGACGACGATTGTCTCGTAAGAATCAGACCAATTTAATTGCGCAATTTGATACATATTGCCACTTCCCTTCTATATATATGGTAAGCATAACGAACTTCTCCAAAATAATGAAATAGTATGCGTAAGAGTCAAGAAATCTTCGAATTCATGGGCTATCTCCTCGTTGTGACGTTGTTTTATTTTATGATAGGATAAGAAAGTACGCAATCGGGCTTCTCTTCATCGTGAAGTGAGGCCAATTTGACTGGTCGAGGCTTCCCCTAGTCGTAGACCGTTGCTACTTTAACTTTCTCCGTTCTCGTTAGTTCTTTTTTCTTTTCGGGTATGAAGTAACGAGGCAGGAAAGTACACTATTTCTTTGAAAAGAGGGACTACGCTTATGTCACACATTAAAGGTATTGGTGCATCTGCAGGGATTGCAGTTGCAAAAGCATTCGTCATGGAGACACCTTCATTCGATATCCCATCACACAAGATTGAAGATGTCGCTGCAGAAAAGGCACGCTTCCAAGATGCAATCGCTCAATCTAAAACAGAGCTCGAAGAAATCCGCGAGCACACGCTTCGTGAACTCGGACCAGACAAAGCCGAGATTTTCTCAGCTCACCTTTTAATCGTTGAGGACCCAGAAATCGTATCGCAAGTGAACGATAAAATTGAAAGCGAAAACATGAACGCCGCGAAGGCGCTTGACGAAGTTGCCCAAACGATGATCATGATTTTCGAATCGATGGACAATGAGTACATGCGTGAACGTGCAGCTGACGTTCGTGACGTCACAAAACGTGTCATGGCACACATTCTCGGAGTGACATTCGTGACACCGGCATCAATCTCAGAAGAAGTCATTATCATCGCCGAAGACTTGACACCTTCTGATACGGCACAACTTAACCGTAAATACGTCAAAGGGTTCGCGACGAACATCGGTGGACGTACGTCTCACTCTGCCATCATGTCACGCTCACTCGAAATTCCAGCCGTCGTTGGAACGAAAGTGGCCCTTGAAGAAATCAAAAACGGCGACCTCGTCATCATCGACGGGACAGAAGGTGACGTTTTCGTCAATCCTTCAGAAGATCTCGTCAAAGAATACGAAGGGAAACGTGCTGATTTCGAGGTGTACAAAGAAGAGTTGAAGCAACTCGTCAATGAAGAATCGATCACAGCGGACGGTCACAAAGTGAAGCTTGCAGCGAACATCGGGACACCGAACGACTTAGAAGGCGTCTTGAAAAACGGTTCGGATGCAATCGGTCTTTATCGTACGGAATTCTTGTACATGGACTCTGAAACGTTCCCGACAGAAGAAGAACAATACACAGCCTATAAAACGGTTCTCGAAGGAATGGAGGGCAAGCAAGTCGTCATCCGTACACTCGACATCGGTGGCGATAAAGAATTGTCATACCTCGACCTTCCGAAAGAGATGAACCCGTTCCTCGGCTATCGTGCGATTCGCCTTTGCCTTGAGGAAACAGACTTGTTCCGCACGCAACTTCGTGCCCTTCTCCGTGCATCTGCTCACGGAAACCTCGCGATCATGTTCCCAATGATTGCGACACTCGAAGAGTTCCGCGCTGCGAAAGCCCTTCTCCTCGAAGAAGAAGCGAAGTTGAAAGAAGAAGGAATCGAACTCGGTCAATATGAAACAGGAATGATGGTTGAAATTCCATCAACGGCTGTCATGGCGAAACAATTCGCAAAAGAAGTCGACTTCTTCTCAGTCGGTACAAACGACTTGATTCAATACACGATGGCGGCTGACCGGATGAACGAAAAAGTTTCTTACTTGTACCAACCGTTCAACCCTGCCATCTTGAACCTGCTCCATAACGTCATCACAGAAGCACACAAAGCTGGCAAATGGGTCGGCATGTGTGGAGAGATGGCTGGAGAGGAACTCGCGATTCCAATCCTTCTCGGCCTTGGACTCGATGAATTCTCGATGTCCGCTTCAAGCGTCCTTCGTGCACGCAGCCTCGTGAAGCGCTTGACGAAGACGGAAACAGAAGCAATCGTCAACGAAGTCCTCAACATGGACACAGCAGAAGATGTCGTGAACTTCCTTAGCGAAAAGTTCGACATCAAAAAATAACGTCAAAAATCCTTCTCTCACTCGAGAGAAGGATTTTTTGCGTACTTAATTAGAAATCAAAATTGTCCGGGTCCGGTCCGACACGTTTATGCTCGTCGAGCGCATCGATTCGTTCCATTTGATCTTTGGTCAACTCAAAATCAAGCACATTGAAATTTTCTGCGATTCGATGTGGTTTGATCGATTTTGGAATGATGACCCACCCCGTCTGAAGATGCCACCGTAACATCACTTGAGCGACGGAACGATTGACTTCTTTCGAGACCTCTACTAAAGTCTGCTCTTCGAACAGCCCACCTTGCATGAGTGGTGCCCATGCGACCGGCACGATACCGTGCTCAGTCATATACGACGCTAACTCGGTTTGGCGAAGCAACGGATGACGCTCGACTTGGTTCACGGCTGGGACGAGGTCACTGCTTTCAGCCAATGTCTCCAGGTGATGGATTTGGAAGTTACTCACTCCGACCGCCCCGACACGTCCGTCTCGATATAATTGTTCAAGAGCACGCCAAGAGTCGACAATTTTGTCTTCTACCGGCCAATGAATCAAATACAAATCCAATTGATCTAATCCAAGACGGACGAGCGACGCCTCATAAGCGGCGATAGCAGCGTCGTACCCTTGATCGGCGTTCCAAAGTTTTGATGTAATGAACAAATCATCCCGGGAAATATTCGCGATTTCCATCCCTTTTCGAATTCCGACGCCGACACCCTCTTCATTCTCATAGACGGCTGCCGTATCGATATGACGGTATCCTTGACTAATTGCTTCGACGACCGCATCAATGACTGTATCCCCATCCTCTACTGTGAACTACTCACCACTTATTTGCTTCGCAAATTGAAGGGGGAGCTTCTTGGGAAGACCGTGCTCTTACCAGCCACGATTATTTACCAAGCTCGTCGGGTGGTTCCCACCCTGAAGGAACTCGTTTTAGTTTGCCAACATCAACAGATTGATGCTCGCGTTGATGTCACGGTCATGGTACGCACCACAATGAGTACACGTCCATTCACGGACATCCATCGTCTTCTTCTCGTCTTTGACGCCACAAGAAGAACAGATCTGCGTCGATGCGTACCAGGGGTCTGCCTTGATGAGCGCCCGTCCGTAGAAGGTACATTTGTATTCCAACTGTCGGACGAACTCGCACCAGCTGACATCCCCGATGGACTTCGCTACCTTGTGATTCTTCATCATGTCCTTCGATGTCAATGTCTCCACGACGATGACTTGGTTCTCGTCAACGATCCGTCTCGACAGTTTGTGGAGGAAGTCCTTGCGTTGGTTGGCGATCTTTTCGTGTTTCTTGGCCAGAAGTAATTTGGCTTTTTCACGATTCTTGCTCCCGATCTTCTTTCGCGACAGCGCCCGTTGCGCCTTCTTGACCTTCGCTTCGGATTTTCGGAGGAAGCGAGGGTTGTCGATCTTCTCCGAGACCATCGCGTCGTTCGTCATGACGGCGAAATGTTTTAGGCCGAGATCAATCCCGACCTTGTTCTCGGCTGGAATCCATGGTGCATCGTCCTGTTCGACGAGGATGGAGATGAAGAACTTGCCTGTCTTGGTCATCGAGACCGTCGCCGACCGGATGACGCCCTCGAACGGACGATGTTGGGTGAACCGCACGAACCCGATTTTAGGAAGTCTCACCTTGCCGTTCTCGATGCGGATCGTGCCGTGCTGGTTGTTCGTCGTGTAGGAGGCGCGCGACCGTCGTCTCGATTTGAAGGCCGGGAAGCCGCCCGTCCCGGCGAAGAACTTCGCGAACGCGGTGTCGAGGTTCAGTTTCCCGTTCCTCGCCGAGGCTGTCCGCCTCGGCGAGGAACGGGAACAGGGGCTTGTAGGAGGCGGGTGTCGCCGGTTTCCGTCTCGTTCCGCTTCCCGCCTTCGCCTCCTCGCGGATGGCGATGCGGTCCTCGAGCAGCTTGTTGTAGATGAACCGGGCGCAGCCGATCGTCCGGACCAGGAACTCGGCCTGTGCAGGCGTCGGGTGGAGCCTGTATGTATAGCCTTTCAGCATGTCCGTTCCTCCTCCCTCCAGAAGATCGTGATGTGTCCTCCTCGTCCGATACCCGTGGAGGGGAAGGACGAATCTGACGGAATCACGAACTTTTGTTCGTTATATCTGTCACAGGGGGAAAAGACGTTTGGACCGGGCGATTCATCTCCCACCTACGCCGGGCTTCGCTCCGAGACGCTTAGAGGAGGGAGAATTCTCGCCTACTTTTGTTAAAGACACCTAGACCAATGGTAGGAATAGCTTTCTGACCGTGATTCAATTGTATAGATTGTTTCATTTGTACCCCTTCTTTCGTGAGAATTCTTCTTCACTATAATGGGGATTCTCTTTTTCTGGAATAAGGCACATTGAAGTAACTACACAAAAAAACCGCTCCTTTGTCAGGAGCGGCAAAAAACGATGTTTATTCTGGTCCTCTGTCATCGGCTCTAAAATCGAGCGCTTCTCCTGCCACAACCGTCTCACCGAACGGTACGACGACGACTTTTCCGTCTCCGTTGGTCCAGATAATCGGTGTGATCAGTGACGGCACTTTATCTCGAATCGCACTGAGGTCAACTTCGAGAAGGACGTCTCCCGCTTCGACCCGGGCGCCTTCTTCGACTTTTGCCGTAAATCCTTCCCCTTTTAGATTGACCGTATCGAGACCGACGTGAATCAATAGTTCTCGTCCATCGTCAGCTAGAATACCGATTGCATGTTTCGTCGGGAAGAATGTCGTGATTTGACCCGTCACCGGCGAAACGACCTGACCGGAGCTCGGTTCAATGGCAAATCCTTCACCCATCATGCGACCGGAGAAGACTTGGTCCGGCACTTCATCGAGCGAGAGCAACACACCTGACATCGGGGCCAAGAAGCGATGATCGGCTTGTTCAGCCGCTTCCGGTGTAATCACCGCTTTTTCAACTTTTTCTTTCGGTTTATACTCGCCACCTTCAATGATGGTCGCGATTTGCGATTTGAGCGTATCGGATTTTGGTCCGAAAATGGCTTGAATGTTATCGCCTACTTCCAAGACTCCGGCGGCACCGAGATCTTTTAGAAGATCTTTGTCGACTTGTTTCACATCGTTTACCGTGACACGAAGACGCGTAATACATGCATCCAAGTGTTTGATGTTTTCAGGTCCACCGAGTCCGACAAGTACCTCATAAGGTAAGTCGTCTCCGATACCGGCTCGATCCGCTTTCGCCCCTGCTTGAACATCTCGACCCGGAATTTTCAGGTCGAACTTCGTAATAGCAAAACGGAACCCGAAGTAATAGATGACCGCAAAGACGAGACCGACCGGGATGACGAGCCACCATGCCGTTCGGTTCGGTAAGACTCCGAATAACAGATAGTCAATGAGACCACCAGAGAACGTCATCCCGATCTTGACGTTGAGTAAATGCATCGTCATGAAGGAGAGACCGGCAAAGACGGCGTGAATCCCGAAGAGAAGTGGTGCGACGAAGACGAATGAAAATTCAACTGGTTCTGTGATTCCTGTCAAGAACGACGTAAGGGCTGCCGAGAAGTAGAGACCTTCGACGTCTTTCCGACGTTCTTTCGGAACCGTGTGGAACATGGCGAGACAGGCAGCCGGTAGTCCGAACATCATGAATGGGAATTTCCCGGTCATATATGTCCCGGCTGTGAATTCGACACCGTCACGAAGTTGTGCGAAGAAGATCCGCTGATCCCCTTGCACGAGATCTCCCGCTTTGTTCGTATACTCCCCGAATTGGAACCAAAACGGAGAATACCAAATATGGTGAAGACCGAACGGAATCAAGGAACGTTCTACCAATCCAAAGATAAATGCTGATAACGCAACGTTTGCCTCAATGACCGTACTTGAGAATGTATTGATGGCATTCCCAATCGGTGGCCATATATACGCGAGTGCAATCCCGAGAATCAAACTGAACGCGGCCGTCGCAATCGGGACGAACCGTTTTCCTGCAAAGAACCCTAAGAAATCTGGCAACTTGATGTTGAAATACTTGTTGTACGCATACGCTGCAACAAGACCGGCGATAATCCCCCCGAATACCCCCATTTGGAGTGTCGGGATACCGAGAACGTTTGCATACTGCGGGTCACCTTGAGCGATTTCCGCGGTAATCCCATTCCACGTGCTGATGACTTTGTTCATGATCAAATAACCGACAATGGCTGCAAGACCTGCAACCCCATCCCCGTTCGCTAGGCCGATGGCGACCCCGACAGCGAACAGCAAACCTAAGTTTGCGAAGACGATGTCCCCGGCATCCGTCATGACTTGCCAAATCAGGACAAGTGAGTCATTTGCCAGAAACGGGAGTAAATCAACGAGGTCCGGGTTTTGAAATGCGGTACCAAACGCCAAGAGAAGACCGGCTGCCGGTAAGATCGCAACCGGAAGCATGAGTGCTTTCCCGACCCGTTGTAAAACACCAAACACTTTCTTCCACATCATGGTTCCCTCCTTTGTCAGAATACTTACTTTTTCCCTCTAACCTTTGGATGAAACCGTTTCATATAAAAAGAAAAGACCAATCCCGAAGGATTGGTCTAGGTCATCAATTAGTTTGCTTTTTTCTCGTTACCTGAAGCGATGACCGCTTGAATTTCTGATTTCAATGCGTCCGAACGTGGTCCGAAGATGGCTTGAATGTTGTTACCCACTTCAAGGACACCAGATGCGCCAAGACGTTTCAACTCATCTTTGTTGACTTGGTTCTTATCTTTTACTTCGACACGAAGACGTGTGATACATGCATCGAGGTGCTTGATGTTTTGTGAGCCACCAAGACCGACGAGGATATCTTGTGCAAGTTCTGAACCAGTAGCTGTTGATTGTTCAACAACCTCATCTTCACGACCTGGTGTTTTGAGGTTGAATTTGCGGATAACGAAACGGAATCCGAAGTAGTAAACAACCGCGAACACAAGACCGACTGGAATGACGAGCCACCAAGCCGTACGACCTGGAAGAACACCGAAGAGCAAGAAGTCGATCAAACCACCAGAGAACGTCATCCCGATCTTAACGTTCAAGAGGTGCATCGTCATGAACGAAAGACCTGCGAATACTGCGTGTACTGCGAAGAGAAGTGGTGCGACGAACAAGAATGAGAACTCGATTGGTTCTGTGATACCAGTCAAGAACGATGTAAGGGCAGCAGAAGCCAAGAGACCACCGACAACCGCTTTACGCTCAGGACGTGCTTCATGGTACATTGCGAGTGCTGCTGCAGGAAGACCAAACATCATGAACGGGAATTTACCAGTCATGAACGTACCTGCTGTCAATTCAGCG
This sequence comes from Exiguobacterium sp. s22, assembly GCF_018617455.1. Classification (GTDB taxonomy): domain Bacteria; phylum Bacillota; class Bacilli; order Exiguobacteriales; family Exiguobacteriaceae; genus Exiguobacterium. The sequence continues at coordinate 320,148 of NZ_JACSKD010000002.1, read as the reverse complement.
CCATCACGAATTTGTGCGAAGAAGATCGCTTGGTCACCACGAACGACGTTACCCGCTGCATCTGTGTATGAACCGAATTCAAACCAGAATGGTGAGTAGAAGATGTGGTGAAGACCGAACGGAATCAATGAACGTTCGATTAAACCGAAGACAAATGCTGCCAACGTACGGTTTTCATTCAACATGAAGTTAGAGAATGAGTTCAATCCGTGTTGAACTGGTGGCCAGATCAAAAGCATGACGAAACCAGCAACGACGGCTGCTACTGCTGTTACGATTGGAACGAAACGTTTACCAGCGAAGAATCCAAGGAATTGTGGCAATTCGATATTGAAGTACTTGTTATAGGCCCATGCGGCGATGAGACCCATAATGATCCCTCCGAATACCCCTGTTTGGAGTGTTGGGATACCAAGTACGTTCGCATAAGCTGGGTCACCTTGAGCCAACACATCAGGTGTGAGTTCGAGCCAAACACCCATAACTTTGTTCATGATCAAGAATCCGACGATTGCGGCAAGTCCGGCAACCCCGTCACCAGCTAAACCGATGGCGACACCGACTGCGAACAAGAGCGCCAAGTTCGAGAAGATGATTCCACCTGCTTGCTCCATCAATTGAGCGAATTTCACAACGCCTTCGTTTGTTAACCAACCAGCGCGTGATGTAAGTTGTGGGTTTTGCATTGCGTTACCGAATGCAAGAAGAAGACCGGCTGCCGGCAAGATTGCAACTGGAAGCATAAGTGCTTTACCGACTTTTTGAAGAACACCAAAAATCTGCTTAAACATCAACATTTCCTCCTTTTTTTAAGTACGTATAAACAATATGATAGCGATGTAGATGTCAGACAACCGACGTATCTAAACGTTTTCATAAATCACGTTTATAAAAACAGAAAAGGCATGAATAAGGATAGAACGTAGACCTCTCCCATAGAGAAATCACATAACGTTCCACTCCTTACTCATGCCTGATCGAATCAGTAACACGTAAGACACGTGGTATCATTTATCTACTTGTTAGGCGCTGGAGATGCATCGTCAAATATGTCGCTTCACCTCGTGGGACCGGACGCTTTAATTCGCGTTCCATGATGCCCATCAGCTCCCAAGCAGTACTATAGCATAGCGGATATTCGTCGCGCAATACCTTTTCAATTTTTTGTGGTGCCTCGACCGTCTCACCCGTCGCAACCCGCTCAACGGCGTACCTTAAGTGCCGAAGTAAGCGCTTATAATCGAGTGAAGTTCGGTCCATTTTTACGTTCAAACGACTTTCAATCGTTTGGACAATCTGTCCGATGATTTGGTTATGGCGATTGACCTCGAGGACATTTTTAAACGTTGTCGCCGAGTGAATATGAAGAGCGATAAACCCTGTCTCCGCATCCGGAAGGAGAACGTTCAATCGTTCATGGAACATATCGACGATTCGCTCCGCAAGCGCAAACTCGTTTGGATAGAGTGATTCCGTCTCGAGTAAAAACGGATTCGTCACTTCCATCCCTTGCTCGATTCGTTTCATCGTGAAGAACAAGTGGTCGGTCAAGCCGATATGGATGTGCTCATCCACTTTCTTGCCCGTACTCGTCTCAATGAAGCCGACAATCTCTTGCATGAACGCAATGAAGTCCTCGTCGACATGTTTGACGAGTTCCTGATATTGAGATTGCTCTTCTTTATCTGTCAGTTGATACACTTTCTCCGGGACGCTGGCCGGGTCGACGAGGTCGCCTGGTTTTTTGCCAAAGCCAATCCCCTTCCCGAGTAGAATGACTTCCGGATCCGTATCATGTTGACAAATGACAACGCTATTATTCAACACTTTTTTGATCGTATACATCGGTAATGTCATTCGCATCGCATCCCTTACTAAAAATCGTTTCGCTATCTAGTATATCGGTTCATGCCCTAAAAAAGTAGGGACAAAACAAAAAAGGCGAACATTTCTGTCGCCAATTAAAACATTGAATAACCGCTCTTTCGTAAGAAACGAATCGTCACACCAGCCAGAATTGCACCGAGCAATCCGAAGCCGAGCATGAATAGATCGAGAACCTGCAATCCGACGAGCCCTTTATAGACACTCGTAAGTGCGGTTGATGTCTCGGTCACGTAACTCGAAAGTTTGACATTATCAATCATCATGATGACAAAAATTGGATAAATGAACACGAGTGTCCATGTCTTTTTAAGTAACATATTCAAAATGAAACCGATGCTGAAGAAAATCGTCATATATAAAACGGCCCCAATGACTGCTTGGATAATATGCATGTGTTGACCCCCTTGTCCGCTCTCCATTATACAAAATTTCAACCAATCAGGTCAAAGAACTTCGCACGACAATTTGTAAAGAAAAACAGCCCGTTCTGAATCAGAACGAGCCGTACATGAATGAAAATTAGAACTTCCCTTTTTTGAGGACAAGGCCATATTTTTTCAATTCGATGAAGTGTTTGTTATCGATTACTTTCTTCATGAATGACGCGTTGCGACCGAAGATTTTTTTGCCCATCACGATTCCGATTCCATCGTTGTGTCCGAGTGAAGCGACTGTTCCCTTGCTTTCGTAAGTGAACTTCGAAGTCGATTTACCGTTGATGAGTGCCGCAATGTTTTTCGCTACGTTGTGTGCTTGTTGTGTTGCGATTTGTGCCGTCGGTGGGTACGGACGGTTTGATGCTGGGTCCATCACTGCTGAGCAATCACCGATGATGAAGACGTTATCGTGACCTGGCGCACGGTTGTCCGCTTCGACCATAACACGGTTACGAACGGCTTCGAATCCTGATTTTTCAACGATCGGGCTACCACTCACTCCACCTGTCCAGATGATCGTGTTGGCATGAATCGTTTCTGTCGTGTCACCTTGAAGTGGACCAAATGTTACGACACCTGGCTCAACACCTTTGATGCCGTTACCGAGTTTCATCTCGACACCGTTACGCTCCAACCATTTCTGTGCGTATGTTGTGAGTTCTGGATCGAATCCTGGAAGGACTGTTGGGGCTGCTTCAATGTTGACGATGCGAACCGCTTCGCGTGGAACGTCATATTGTTTGCAAAGCTCAGGGATTCGGTTGACGATTTCACCGAGGAATTCGATTCCTGTAAATCCAGCACCACCGACAACGATCGTCACATACGAGTTGTCTGAAGAACCGTTTGTTTTATATTGAGCGAATGAATATTCGATGTGTTCTTTAATTTTACGAACACTGTTCAACGAACTGATTGTCATGGCATGTTCTTTCAATCCCGGGATACCGAACGTCTCAGGTACACCGCCGAGACCGATGACGACATAGTCGTATTCAACGACAGATCCATCTTCAAGCATCACTTGATTTGCAGCAGTATCGACGCGATCGACGATCCCTTTGACAAGTTTCACACGTGATGGGTTCACAATGTCGTTAATGTAAATGCGTGCTTGGTCCGGGTTCATCGTTCCAGCAGCTGGTTCGTGAAGCCAAGTTGTTTGGTAATGATAATCGTGTTTGTTGATGAGCGTGATGTTCGCATCACCTGCAGCGAGTGTCTTTTGAAGGTTGACAGCTGTGATGAGTCCACCAAAGCCCGCGCCAAGAATAACAATGTTAGGTCGTTTCATGTTCATTTCCACCTTGTTTAAAGTTTTGTTTTTTTTGAACAACCATGTTGTGTGTTTCTTCACATAGATGTTCACAATAAAGCCTCTTCTTGTTCAACGTCTGTTCACAATTGCTTCTGTTCCATTGTACGCTCTTTAAATTGAATTCTCAATGGAAAAGCTTATCTTCTTGAATTTTTTTTGAAAGTGTTGCATGTTTGTACTGAATGGATTTAATTCAACAAACTTACTATAATAGATGTATACGCTTTGAGGAGGAATTCGATGAAGACGACGAAAGATGTAATCATCATCGGTGGCGGCCCGGTCGGACTGTTCACCGCATTTTATGCAGGCATGCGCCAACTCGATACGACGTTGATTGAAAGCTTACCGCAACTCGGTGGCCAATTGTCGACGCTCTATCCTGAAAAATATATTTATGATATTGCTGGCTTCCCGAAAGTGAAGGCACAGGACTTGATCGATCAGTTAAAAGCACAAGCAGATCAATTCGAACAAGATTACCGTCTCGGTGAAACGGTTGAAACGGTGGAACGTCTCGAGGACGGCACGTTCGTATTGACGACAAACAAGGAAGAGTACCACACAAAAGCAGTCATCATCACTGCCGGAAACGGTGCCTTCTCGGCTCGTCCTCTCGGGCTCGATGGTTGCGAAGATTACGCCAACCTTCATTACTTCGTCGACAATATGGAGAAATTCCGTGATCGCCGTGTCATGATTGCCGGTGGTGGCGATTCAGCCGTCGACTGGGCACTCATGCTTGAAGGCATCGCGAAAGAAGTACACATCGTTCACCGTCGTGACCGCTTCCGTGCTCATGAACATACGGTAGAACAGATGAAGGCATCGACGATTAACGTCCTCACGCCTTACAACATCGAATCACTGTCTGGTGAGACACACATCGAATCTGTCGAATTGACGGATAAAGATGGCGAGTCAAAAATCGTTGAAATCGATGATTTGATTTGTAACTACGGATTCGTGTCATCGCTCGGTCCAATCAAGAACTGGGGAATGGAATTCGAGAAAAACACAATCCGCGTTGACTCCCGTATGGAAACGACAGTCGCTGGTATCTTCGCTTGCGGTGATATCGCCACATACGAAGGGAAAGTAAAATTGATTGCGACCGGTTTCGGTGAAGCCCCAATCGCCATCAACCAAGTGAAGCAACTTGTGGACCCGACTGCACGTCATCCGCAACACTCGACATCTGTATTTGCCGGGAAATAAACATCGACCCCCTGTCGCTCCCATGCACAGGGGGTCAGTTTTGTCTTACAAGGGAGGTTAACATGAATATTGTCACAACACATACAATTACCAATAAAATGCGCGATGAACTATACTCAATCCATCAAGAGGTTTTTGGAGACATAGGTCACTTTCATGAAAAGTTAATACATAAATCAAATTTAATTTTTACTTTAGCGATTATTGACAACGAGATTCATGGCTACAAGATTGGCTTTCCTCTCAATGAAGACTGTTTTTACAGCTGGATGGGAGCCGTCAAACCTGCTTCTCGTAATCTTGGTATCGCCTCACGGTTGATGGAGACACAGCACGAATGGGCTAAAAACCAAAACTATAAATCGATTGAAACAAAGACGATGAATCGTTGGCGACAAATGTTACTCTTAAATATTCGTCATGGTTTCGATGTCAAAGCAGTCAATATAGATAAAAATGGTCGCGAAAAAATCCTTTTGCGAAAACAGCTCAATGTTTAACAAAAAGGTTATTTTTTGAGCGTCTGAATGATGACCCGGTCAATCCAGTCATCGAGTTGCGTGAACACGAAGCCCGCCTTTTTCGCTTCAGCGATCGACATGTAATAGTCGACGTCCGAATCATATGGTGACGACTCCCCATCTTTTATGATATGGACCGGTTTTCCGACATGTTGTCCGATTCGCTCCATTAAAGCACCCATGGAGATGAGACCGTCACTCGCTGCGTTGAAAGGACCAGTCACGTTCGCACGTCCCACCCATTCTAAAAATGATGCTGCTTCCGCACTCGAGATGAAGCCCATCTTCGCTTCTGGATGATGCAACACAATCGGTTCCTCGTTGCGAATCGCATCCACATAAAATTTGAGTCGATCTGTATAGTCATCTGGTCCGAGTACAATCGGTAAGCGAACGGTCGCGACTGGGAACGAGGCGCGATGGAAGAAGAATGACTCCGCCTCCCGTTTCCCTTGCCCGTAGTCATGTTCGGCTTCGAGATGATATTCGTAATGGAGCGGATTAAAGTCGCTCTCTTTTAAGTCGGGCCCTGGTGCATAAACCGACATCGTCGACGTCAGCACATATTTCCCGACTTTGTCCATGAACGCATCCGAGGCGATTTTTGCCTGATACGGCGTAAAACAAATATTGTCATAGACGAGATCGTACCGTTCCCGTGCCAAGTCTTTCATCGTCGCGACCGATTGCCGGTCTCCTTTGACCGACCGAATCCCTTCGGCTTCCGGTACTTGTAGTTGTCCCCTCGTCACAATCGTCACATCATCCCCCGCCTCAGCGAGTCGCAAGGCAAGTCGTTTCCCAAAATAACGCGATCCTCCAAAAATCAATACTTTCCTCATCACCCTAACCCCCTTCAATACGATTCTCTTTCCTACATTCCCTTTACCCGACGTTCCGTAACTGGTCGAATCGCACAAAAAAAGACTATGGTTCCCCATAGTCCGAAAGGGTTAGCATTCTCCTGGTGTACCTGCGTTCGTTGCTGTGCGGAAACTCGAGCCACAACCACATGTGGCGATGGCATTCGGGTTTTTAATCGTGAAGCCCCCACCGAGCATAGACTGCTTGTAGTCAATCTCAAGCCCATCGACGACCCCATGGTCTGCTTCTGCAACGATGACACGGACGCCATGATGGTCGAATTGAACGTCTTTGTCCGTCTTCTCTTCGTCAAAGCCCATTCCGTATGAAAGCCCTGTACATCCGCCACCTTGAACTTTCACTCGCAAATATTGCGCATCCGGACGTTCGGTCTGTTTCATCATCTCTTGCACTTGAAGTGCGGCTGACTCTGTTAAATGAATCATCTGAACTCCTCCTCATTTTATCTTCAATTCAAGTCAATTGACTTGTCATCTTGTAGATTATCTTGTATAACTAAACTGTAACAAAAAAAATTAAATCGTTCCATCTTCGGGGCAGGGTGAAATTCCCGACCGGCGGTATTGAAGAATTTATTCTTCTCAGCCCGTGAGCGAGCAAGGCGTTGCTTGCTGATTTCGTGAGATTCGAAAGCCGACAGTACAGTCTGGATGGGAGAAGATGGCGGCATCCGACCGATATCCGGATGTTTTCTTTGACGTGGACTGATCCACCTCGGAAAACATCTATTTCGTATGTGCGTAAACTCTCCCGATTGTATTCATTGCAATCGGGTTTTTATATGCGACGGGTGCCATTCATCGAGGAGCGACCTAAAGGAGAGATTCTGATGAAAACTACGCGCAACAAACGACTGACAACAATGGTGACTTTGGCGATGCTCGGGACGATTTCGTTCGTACTCATGCTATTCAACTTCCCGCTCCCATTTTTACCGCCATTCCTCAAAGTGGACTTTAGTGACATTCCCGCACTCATTGCCGGGATCGTCTTCTCCCCACTCGCAGGAGTCGTGGTCGTCGGATTGAAAAACGTCTTGTACTACGTCTTTAACGGTGGCGGCGTTCCGGTCGGAGAAGTCGCAAACTTCTTCGCAGGTGTTGCATTCATGTACCCGGTCGCTTGGTTCTACCACAAACGCAAGTCGAACAAAGCACTCGCTTCTGGATTACTTGCTGGGACAATCACAATGGCACTCAGCCTCGCCATCTTAAACTATCTCGTCATCTTGCCAGCCTATGCCTTCTTCTTCGGGATGGCAGACATGGCCGACCCGGCCGTGAAGACGGACCTTGTCCTTTACGGGATCTTACCATTCAACTTGATTAAAGCGATCTTGATCAGTGCGCTCTTCATCCCACTCTTCTTGAAATTGAAGCCGTGGATCGAACGCCAGCGCGTACAACTTCAAGCATAATTGATATACGAGCATCTGGGCGTTGCCTAGGTGCTCTTTTAATACTTTTGATTAGGAGGAGTTTGATTGATGAAATATGAACAGGATTTGATTGATTTCTTACAACAAGACAAAGAACTGATGCGGCACCTACATACTGTAGCTACTCTCAATCTTCCGGATTGGTGGATTTGTGCGGGTTATATTCGGGCAAAAGTGTGGGACCACCTTCACGGATATGAAACATCGACGGAGACGGATGATGTGGATGTGATTTATTTTGATTCGACCCAGTCCGAAGAATCAATCGAGAAAGAATTAGAGCAGACGTTGTATCAAATGAATCCAGACGTACCTTGGTCTGTGAAAAATCAAGCAAGGATGCATCATGTGAACCACCTACCACCATATACGTCATCGGTCGATGCGTTAGCGCACTTCCCCGAGACCGTGACCGCGATTGGGGTACGTCTCCAAGCGGATGGTTCACTCACCCTCGCCGCCCCTTACGGAATTCAAGATTTAGTCACCATGAACGTAAAACCGACACCACTTTTCGATTCGAACACTTCAAAGCACCCCATTTACCAGAAGCGTTTAAAGGAAAAGAAATGGCCCGCCAAATGGCCAAACATAAATATACATACATTCTCCTCATACTAAAAAACGCGATCACCGAAGTGATCGCGTTTTCTTTTACCGATTAAAGAAGAAGTCCAGCTAATGTAGCTGACATCAAGTTCGCAAGCGTACCTGCGAGAATCGCGAGAACACCCATGCGTGCGATGTCACCACGACGGTTTGGCGCCATACCACCAAGACCACCGAGAAGGATCGCGAGTGACGAGATGTTGGCGAAACCACAAAGTGCGAATGCGATCATTGCTTCTGTACGAGCTGACAAATCACCAGAACCGATGATTGGCGCAAACTCAGAGAAGGCAACGAATTCGTTCAAGACTAGTTTTTGACCGAGGAAGCTACCGAATTGTACAGCATCCGCCCAAGGTACACCGATTACGAATGCGAGTGGTGCGAACACGTAACCGAGAATCAATTCGAGTGACAAGCTATCAAATCCGAAGAGTCCACCGACCGAACCGAGGATCAAGTTGACGAGCGCAATCAATGAAACGAACGCGAGAAGCATTGCACCGACGTTCAAAGCAAGGAAGAGACCGTCAGAAGCACCACGTGCCGCTGCATCGACGAAGTTCGCCGCTCTGTCTTCTTCTTCCTCTACGATTTCGATATCGTCATCATATTCTTCTGTTTCAGGAACGATGATTTTTGCGAACAAGAGACCAGCTGGCGCTGCCATGAAGCTCGCTGCGAGCAAGTACTCAAGCGGTACACCGAGTGCCGCGTATCCAGCAAGTACAGAACCGGCAACTGATGCGAGACCCCCGACCATAACTGCGAAAAGCTCAGACTGTGTCATTGTAGGAAGGTACGGCTTGATGACAAGCGGTGCTTCCGTTTGACCGACGAAGATGTTCGCTGTTGCTGAAAGTGACTCTTTACGTGACGTACCAAGTGCTTTTGCGAGAGCCGTACCGAGGATACGGATGACCCACTGCATGACGCCGAGGTAGTAAAGCAAAGCGATTAATGATGACATGAAGATAATAATCGGAAGAACTTGGAACGCGAAGACGAAGTTGTCGCCACCGACAGCTGTTCCGAATACGAAGGCGATCCCGTCACCGGCTGTGTTCAAGACAGCTTGAACCCCGTTCGAAATCCATTCAAGTGCCTTACGTCCCCACGCCGTATACAAGACGAGAAACGCAAAAGCGAATTGAACAGCGAATGCTGCCAAGACCGTGCGCCATTTGATGGCTTTACGGTTGGTAGAGAAGATGTAAGCGATTGCAATTAGTGCCAAAATACCAACCACACTCATGATTTTCATTGATATTGTGCTCCTTTCATATTAAACAAAGCGATTATATGTGTCATACCCGAAAAGAGATGTGCCCTACCGTTTGAAACGCTTTCTTTTTATCGTTGTTAAACGTCAGACAACCTACATTCGAACCTCTTAGAATATAACATCCCTCTTTTTAAAATGCAACGGGTGAAATAAAAAAGTTTGAGGTCATCCCTCAAACTTTTTACCATGCCATCTCTTCAATTTTTTCATACACCTTCGTTACGAGTTCTTCAGGCGTTTCCCCCGTCACCACTTCCCCGTCAACGAGGCAAAAGAGATCAAGGGAACAGACACCACAGTAGCCTGTACAGCCATATTCGACCACATCAAGGTCTGGATCGGATTCTAATTTAGCCCGGGCAATCTGTGAGCCCATCGCCAAATTCGAGGCACAAAATTCGATGATTGGATTCATCATATATGTCACCGTCTTTCTATATGTGAATTATCGGAAAATGGTTCTTCTACGGCAGATTATAACATGATACAGTTGAAGAGTAACAAAGGGGGATTATTATGCGCAAATTAGTCGTCTTAGGAGGCGGTTACGGGGGAATGCGTGTCATCGAGAGAGTGCTTGGACATCAGTTGCAAGACATCTCGGTCACGCTCGTCGATCGCTTGCCTTATCATGGATTAAAAACAGAGTATTACGCACTGGCCGCAGGAACGGTATCAGACCGCGATATTCGCATCGACTTTCCGGATGAAATCGATTACATATACGGACAAGTCACGGATATCGATACCGAAGACAAAATGGTTCTGCTCGCGAGTGGAGAAAAAGTGCCTTATGACGACCTCGTCATCGGATTGGGATGCGAGGACAAATACCACAACGTTCAAGGGGCAGCGGAGTTCACGTACAGTATTCAAACACTTGAAGAGTCACGGAAGACACAACAAGCGATCAACGGTCTACGACCAGGGTCGGTCGTTTCTGTCGTCGGTGCCGGGCTCTCTGGTGTCGAACTCGCAAGTGAATTGCGCGAGAGCCGACCTGATTTGACGGTCCGTTTGTTCGACCGTGGACCTTCGGTGCTCTCGTTCTTATCCAATCGTGTCTCGATGTACGTTCAGTCGTGGTTCGAAGAGCATGGCGTCGAAGTCATCAACAACGCCAACATTACGCGTGTCGATGCCGATGGTTTATGGAACCATGAAGACTTGTTCCCGTCTGACTTGACCGTTTGGACGGCCGGGATTCAACCGGTGGCCGTTGTACGTAATCAAGGTTGGGAACTTGATGGGGGCGGACGTGTGAAGTTGACAGAACATCATTTCGTCCCGGGACTCCCGGACGTATTTGTCGTTGGTGACAATGCAAGCTTGCCATATGCACCATCCGGACAACTCGCAGAGGCTCAGGCCGAACAGATCGTCCAAGTGCTTCTTTGTAAGTGGAAGGGACTGTCTTATCCGGAGTTACCAGACATCAAACTGAAAGGGACGCTCGGTTCCCTCGGGAAGAAGGCTGGCTTCGGGGTGTTCATGGGGAAACAATCACTCACCGGTAAAGTCGCCCGACTATTGAAGTCCGGCATCCTTTGGAAACATAAAGTCATCAAATAAACAGGAAAGAGTGGCAGTCGCCGGACTGCCACTCTTTTTATAAACGCTGTGCGGTATCCATTAACTGTGTCGACGACGTTGCGATTTGTGTCGTCGCCCGCTTGAGCTCGGCAATCGACTCTACGATTTCATCAATGTCCCCAGCGAGACTGCCCATCTGTCCGTCGGCATGTTCCGAGTCGCCCGAGATCTGGAGGAAGGCATCTGTCACTTGATTGATTCGTCCCATCGTCTGCTTCATCTCTTGCTCGGTTGAGAGCACTCGGCTCGATGTCTCTTCCATTTGATTCGTGAGCCGCTTCACCAAATCCTCGACTTCTTCCGCTGCTTGTTTTGACTGACTCGCGAGCGTTCGTACTTCTGATGCGACGACTTGGAATCCTTTTCCTTGCTCTCCTGCCCGTGCCGCTTCAATCGCAGCATTCAAACTGAGTAGGTTCCGATTTGTTTGACTGAATCTGCAATCGTCATGATCTCATTCATCAATCTTTCAAGCGCCTTGATTTCTTGAGCCGAATCGGAAAGGTCCTGCGCAATCTCGTCAAGTCGTCCCGTCTCTGATAAAATCGTATCTTTCCCGCTCACCGAAGAGTGAAGTACCGTCCTAAGTTTTGTCTGTGTCAGTGAACTTGAATGCTTCATATCATCTGCCCGTTCATTCATCGACTGAAAACTGGCCATGACCTCTTGGGAGAGGGCTGCCAAATCTTCACTCGCCTGTTGAATCGTCTGACTGATTTCATCTTTCACGTGCTGCATCTGGTCACGGACGACGTCCGCTTCATCATCAAACATCTCGAGGACGATTTGTTGCTCGAAGTTAAAGATTTTTGAGACGGCCATCATAAGTTTCATTTTCGAGTCCGCATCGAGCTGCTCATGTTGAATCGATAAGACGAGCGTCTCAAATATTTTTTGGAAGGCTGCCATATACCACTTCCCTTTCAGACCAATCAGATAATGACGTTTGGCGATGGCAAGTCGTCGGTCGATATATGCTTCATTCAACTTCCCTTCAAACATTTCCATAATATGATTGGAAAGGGTCAATTTTAATTTGTCCGAAGACGAATGTTGCCGAATCAAGTCTTTCATCTCGTCAATCTTTTCAAGCTCTTCATAAAACACATCAACTAACCGGGGTGTCAGTTGACGTAGTTCCTGTTGATAAGCACGCAAATAGGCGAGATCTTCACGTTCGAGGCGAATCAACTGACGTTGTCGTTCCAACTCATCCGGTAAATCGATCAACAAATGCTCCATTTGGGACGAGGTGTCTAAATGGATTGGCATATTTCGTTTTCGCGCAAACATTGAACAGTCCTCCTTCAGTAATGGATTTGAATCAATTTTCAAAATATTATAAAAATTATACAAGTTATGTTCAGTCTAGCCCGAGAGACAAAAGTTGTAAAATCTTTTTCCGAATAACAAGTCAGTAAAAAACTGACCTTTGACAAAGGTCAGTTCAAAGTCTCTCTGTAGAGACCAATAATTCTTCAGACGAGGTCGCAATCTGACTCGTTGCTTTTTGTAATTCAATAATTGCATTCGTCACGTCTTGAATCTCCTCGAACAGATGATTCATCCTGCCATCCGTTGCAGTCGTGTCGGTTGCGATTTTGACGAACAGTTCCGTCACTTGGTGCATCCGAACCATCGCATCTCTCATCCCTCGCTCCGTCGTCGTCACACACGCTGTCGTTTCCTGAATTTGTCGATTTAAGCGTTTTGTCAGTGCCTCAACTTGTTCGGCTGATGTTTTCGATTGATTAGCGAGCTGTCGTACTTCTGAAGCTACAACTTGAAAACCTTTGCCCTGCTCCCCGGCACGAGCTGCTTCAATCGCAGCGTTCAAGCTAAGCATATTCGTTTGCTCAGCAATTCGTTTGACACCGTTTGTAATCAAAGTAATTTCAGACATCAATTGATTGAGTTCACCCATTTGATTGGCGGAATTAGATAAATTTTCAGATATAGTTGTCAGGTGTGTCGTCTCATTCATCAACGCTTCTTTTCCAGACTGTGATGATTCCCGCATATCTCCTAGAGTCATTTTCGTTCCCTCGCTCATCGAACGCATGACAGAAACCTTATCATTCATCACACTAAAGTTAGCTGTCATCTCCTGTGTCATTGAAACCAATTCTTCAGTGGTCATTTGAACCGCTCGACTCATCTGTTCTCGGTAATCGATTTGCTGTTGCATATTCGATGCTTCTTCATCGAACATTTCTAACACCATCTGTTGTTCGAAGTTAAATATTTTCGTCACTGCTGAAATGAGTTTCATTTTCGAAAGCGAGTCAAACGATTCTGCCTCGATCTTCTCTAAAACATGGTCAAAGATTTTTTGAAATGCCGCCATATACCACTTTCCCTTTAGACCAATCATATGATGGCGCTTCGCAATTCGATATCGTTTTTCAATATAAGCGGTATCAATGACACCCTCAAACATCTCACTGATATGAGTCGTTAACGTCACTTTGAGCCGATCCGACGACGAATGCCGATTGATCATTTGTTTCATCTCTTCAATTTCCTCTAAGCGACTATAAAATAAATCGACGAGTTGAGGTAGTACTTCTTGAATGCGAAACCGATAACTCCTTAAATAGGCCAGGTCTACTAATGTCAATTGAATCAACTGCCTTTGTTGATTTAGTTCAGGTGAAAGATCGATTTTGACTTGATTCATTTCCACACTTTCATCTAATGTGATCTGTACTTCAACTTTTTTTCGAAACATCGCAGTCGCCTCCTATACTTCATATAATAAATAGGATACAAAAAGACGAACTTATTTCCTTCATTCAAAAATAAGATGATTTTGTAAACAAAAAAAGACGATTTCATCACATTTGAAATCGCCTAAATTGCCACATTTTAATTTTGTTTCGCTTCAATCGCCGCGTACACTTTTCGTAATTGAACGACCCCTTCGTCAATCACTTCCCCGTCGAGCAAGACGAGCGGATAAAACCACTCATCGTCTTTAAGCGCCTGGGCAAACTCGTCCTCACTCTGTTCGAAATCGATGTACTCGAATGAAAAGGACTGTTCCGGATACTTGCGGCCGAGCGCACTTTGCAACCATTCATACGTCTCGGTCGAACTCGGCGCGCCGACGCAACTGGCACATTGAACCTCTGCCCCATATACTGTAATTTTCATCTTCATTCCCCCTCGAAACCATTATACAAAAATCTCCCCTTCTCTCGATGACGAAACGCTCAGCGTAAATGATTGAGAAACACTCTCAAACTTGCTAGAATAAAGTAGAACGAGAAAGGGGTAGATACCATGGAAATGTTTGATCAAGTCCAAGAAGTGCTCGATAAATTGCGTCCGTTCTTGCTTCGTGACGGCGGAGACGTCGAACTCGTTGATGTGGAAGAAGGCATCGTCAAGCTCCGTTTGATGGGTGCTTGCGGCAGCTGCCCGTCTTCAACAATCACGCTTAAAGCCGGTATTGAGCGTGCGCTCATCGAAGAAGTACCAGGCATCGTCGAAGTAGAACAAGTATTCTAAGTAAAAAGGGAGACATTCGTCATCCCTTTTTTTCGTGCTTCCATTCATCTAAACTCTCGACCATGTAGGTTGGGAGTTTTTCTTGTTCCTGAACAAATGCTGGACCGTGCACACCCGAGTTAACGTGAAGGGTACGAATCCCACCATTGATTCCAAATAGAATATCCGTGTGATAGTTGTCCCCGACCATCACGACATCCTCTTTCGTCAATCCAATCATGTCGAGCGCGATGTCGATCATGACCGGTTCCGGCTTCCCAATGAAGAACGGTTCTTTCTCGGTCGTCACCGTCAATACGGATGTGAGGGCACCGTTCCCCGGTAAAAATCCACGTTCTGTCGGAATGGCGATATCTCCATTCGTCGAAATGAATCGGGCTCCTGACCGAATGGCGATCGCCCCTCGCGCCAACTTCTCATACGTGATGTGACGGTCGAGACCGATGACCACATAATCCGCTTTCGGTTCATCCGTGACGTGGAACCCACGAGATTCAAGAGCGAGTCGGAGTCCGTCTTCGCCAATCATATAAACGCTCGCCCCCGGAGACATCTTCTCAATATAAAAAGCCGTCGCCATGGCACTCGTCAAGACGTTCTCCGCCTTCACATTTGCCCCCATTGAAATCAACTTATCCGCAATCTGTTGTTGCGTCATCGAGGCGTTATTCGTGACGAATAAGTATGGGACGCCCGTCGCTTCTAATTCGTTGACGAATTCAACAGCCGCTTGAACAGGCTCCGTTCCGGCATACATCGTACCATCTAAATCAAACAAATATCCTTTAATCGGTTCCATCCAATCACTCGCTTTCTGGTAAGAATGCGGACACTGGTCCAAGTTCAACCTCTAAGTAGTTTCGAACTTGCGTGGAGAACGCTGTGAAGTCTTGTTTTGACGTCTTCACCCATTCATCAAAGCGTGACGCGTCGGCATCGATGAACTCACGGACATAGTAAGCACGCATTCCGACTAGCGCTTTGGTTGCATTACCCGTCTTCTCATCGAGTACGCGCTCATCCAGTAAGATGTCGACAATATCTTCATAGCTACCCGGGTCTCGCATGATAAATCCGTCAATCATCGAGTTCCCTACGTCGATGACCCCTTCCATCAGGAGGACGGCCATTCGTTGTTTCGCGAGTTCTACCGTGAACGCATTCCCGCTCAATTGGTCGGTATGTGCTAACATCGTCTCCATTTGTTCCAGTGTCTGATTAATCTTCTCTCTATTCACAAAATACATGATGATCCCCCCTGTTGTTAATACTAATCCTTTTTCGTTCTGGAGAAAAGAATCTGTCCTATTTACATCATTTATAAAATTGTGATACACTAATCAACGGATTTAAGCCGTAAAAAGTATAACACATTTAATAGAGATAACGCGGAGGGTACAACACTATGGAACGTGAATTAGCATTAGAAATCGTACGGGCAACAGAAGCAGCAGCACTTGCATCATCGAAATGGATTGGACGTGGGCAAAAGAACGAGGCCGATGACGCAGCGACGTCAGCGATGCGCGAAGTTCTCGGAACGGTCAACATGGACGCAACGGTCGTCATCGGAGAAGGTGAACTCGATGAGGCACCGATGCTCTACATCGGTGAACGACTCGGCACGACATTCGGTCCAAAAGTCGACATCGCCGTTGACCCACTCGAAGGAACATCCATTGTCGCAAAAGGACTCGGAGATGCGATGGTCGTCATCGCTGTTGCTGATGAAGGTGCCCTCCTCCACGCACCAGATATGTACATGGACAAACTCGTCGTCGGTCCGAACCTTAAAGGAAAAGTCTCGCTCGATGAACCACTCGAGTCCATCATCGAAAAAGCGGCAAAATATAACAATAAACGGATTGAGGAAGTGACGGTGATCATGCAGGATCGTGACCGTCACGAACATCTTCGCCAAGCCGTCATGAACGTCGGCGCACGCGTAAAACTATTCGAAGATGGGGACGTATCCGCTGGAATCGCAGCTGCCGTCAAAACGAACCCGATCGATATTTTCATCAGTACAGGCGGTGCCCCTGAAGGTGTCATCACGGCCGCCGCTGTCAAAGCGCTCGGTGGAGACATGCAGGCCCGACTCCATCCGATGAACGAAGAAGAATCGGCTCGCGTCATTTCAATGGGATTAGAAGATCCTCTCCAACTTCTCACACTCGACGACCTCGTCAAGAGTGACGACTGCATCTTCGCCGCAACAGGTGTCACAACGGGCGAGTTGCTCGATGGCGTCAAGTTCTTGACAGATGACATCGTCGAAACGACATCACTCGTCATGCGTTCGAAGACTCGTACGATTCGTAAAGTCGTGGCCGAACACCACTTGTCATTGAAGCCATACTTACAAAAAACCGAAGTCAACGCTTAATCAAAAACGCCTCGCTCAATAAAATGAGCGAGGCGTTTTGTTAATTAGAAGCCTTGTTCTGTTCCGTGTACCGGCTCGTCCGAACCAACTTGGTTGTCGCGAATCGAATCGTAGAACGTCGCATACGTCGTCGAGAAGTAAGGTCCGATGAAAAAGAACCCGATTCCGAGCGTCAAAATCCCGACGAGGAACCACCCGAAGAACGACAAGAAGAGCATGAACGCTTCCATTTTGTGTCCATCCATGAGACGGCGTGATTCTGTGATCGACTCGAGTGCGGAAAGCTCAGGCTGATCGCGTAAGATATATGGCGTCAGCGAGTACGAGAATCCTTTGATGATTCCAGGTACAATTAATAACAATGTCCATAATATGATAAAGAGGCTCATCACAAATGACGTGATGACATGTTTCACGTAACGTGTTTGGAACGGTTTAAACATCGTCGAGAGGGATGCACCCTTTTCACGTGATACGCCGAGCGCGAGCCATGACCAACCGATGGCAAGGGGAGCAATCAAGATTTGAAGAATGGTCGACACGAAACTTAACGTAGCGTCTGTCGATGTGAAGGCTTCCGGTGAGTTCGGATCCATTTCAGGAGCGAACCATTGTGGAATTCCATTAATGATGAGGAACAAGAGTGCCAACCCGGCCATCAGCCACCATTTTCCTTTCAAGGCGTGTCGTGCATGTTGTTTCCATTCAGATCTCATAGTAATCCATCCTTTTTCATAGTCTTTCTATAGTGTACGTGAAAAGACTAAAATACGTTTCAAAAATTCATAAAAAAAGGGAAAGGATTTTTCCTTCCCGCTTAGCGAATCATCACATTTCCTAAAAAGAACTGAGACATAGATAAGATCAATAACAACACCCCGAGTGATAATACAAGGTGAGATGTGACTTTGAAGACGCGGCTTCGTAAGAACGAATGGCCATATTCAAAGCGACGGACGACCAACACATGGACGAGTTCAAATGCAATGACTGCCGCCGTAAAATAAAAGGTCATCATAATATGGAAGCCAAAAAAGAACATGGCCAATATCCCTAGTCCGAAATTATGAATTCGATTATGGACGTCATCCCGATCCCCGACGGTCGTTTGTACATGTTGCATCCAAATCACCTCACTGATTAAAACCAAAAACGACGAAACTATCCTTAATGACAATTTATCACATTTTTCCAACCTCAAAACCGGAAGTCACGACTTTTTACCTAAACGAAATATTTGGAAATCAAATGTAATAAAAAAAGTGCTGACGGCTCAGCACTTCACACATTTGATTCATCGGTCTTGTTGAACTTTCGTTTCAACTTCAGTTTTTGTTTCGTCCCCCCAAAGACGGGACCACTTTCTTCTTCGTTGATTTCCGTTTCTTTCTTCAAAACGAAATAAGGACATCCAAAGTTGCAATATTCGTATACGTAATCCATCACGTGATCAATTCGGTTCTCATAGGTCGCCAATTTGGATTGCGGTTCATAGAATCCCTTCAATCGCAATTGACCGTGACCCCAATCACCGACGATATAATCATATTTATCCAGCACGTCACTATACCGTGCGATAAACGCCTCTTCATCGAAGCCGTCCCGCTTTTCTTCTAAGACGGTATATCCGTGGCGATTCACTCGAATCATCGCTTCCACCTCCACTCTATTATCATAGCATGTCAAATACGAACCGCTCTATCCTTTTCGAATCACTTCATGACGGGCGACGATTGTTTCTCGTAATACATCCCGCAGAAGTTCGGGCATAAAATATCGCTTCGGTTGGTCTGCCAAATAAGGAAGGAGCGGACCGAACGTCAACATATCGACCGTCGCGACACGGTACGTACGATTCGGGTTCAACGGTTCCCCCATAACGTAGTATTGTCCGTCGCATTGTTCAATTTGATAAAGACTCGGTTCGCCGAGCACCGTTCCTCTGAATCCAAGACCTCTCACATGCATATTCGTAAACGTCTCTTCACTCGCATCGTTTAGGAAACGTGCTAACGTCTTCCCGTCAAGTGTTAACAGACATGGGTTGATGGGATGTGGGCAAATTCGATGCAACATGTTTAGTGTCACCTTGCCGGGAGCGAGTCCTTCAAGCAAGACACCGGATGGAATGATTCCGACATCAGCCTGACACCAATCCGTCATGCCTTCCACCAGTAGATCAGCAAGAGGAGAAGAACCGAACCAATCGGAAGCGTACCCGTCTGTCTCCGCAATCGTGATATCGAGGAGCCGCTCGGCTTCTGCTCCTTCTGAATCTAATAAAGCCAATGTATCTACACTGTCATCCTGATGGGATAACTCGTGGAGACGTGCTTCTTTTGTCGTCACACCTGTTTCATCCAGTGTAAGTGTGACCTCACCGACATACTTTCCATATTTCCCGGCCTGTGCAATCAACACGCCGTTCATTGTCACGCCTTCATCCAAGACGTGATGCGTGTGTGCACCAAGAATGACATCGATTTCTGGGAACCGATTCGCCAAACGTTCATCCGCATAATAACCGAGATGACTAAGTGCGATAATCACATCACATCCAGTAAGTTGATGCAATGCCCGCTCTGTAGCCGCAACAGGTGATTCGATTTGCCAGCCGAGTTCGGGATACAACTCTTCATACGGAGCAGTCACTCCAAACAAACCGATTTTCAATCCATCTTGTTCAAGAACAAGCGTCTCGTCGACCCAGTCTGGTCGTGACCCGTCCGCTTCATAAACGTTACCAAGTAAAATCGGGAACGTCGCATCTTCATATAGCTCCGCGAGCCAATCATGTGGAAACGTGATGCCTTCATTGTTACCAATCGTGACGGCTGTCGGTTGAAGTCGTTCGAGTAGACGAACATTCAACTTCCCACGCGTCACTTCAGTAGCGGGATGGGTACGATCGGCATGGTCCCCCAAATCGAAATAGAGTGTTTGGTCAGTTCGATGTTTCTCTAAAAATGAAACAAGTTTCGGCCATTGGTCGAACTTTGAGTGAAGATCATTATAGTGAAAAATAGTAAGTTTCGTCACGGCCATTCCTTCTTTCTAA